>CAZADD010000062.1:0-8052 GCA_964483825.1 uncultured Oscillospiraceae bacterium | reverse complement strand
TAAAATACCACGCCGAATTATTCACAGCCTTTCAATTATACTAGTTGTGACATAACTTGTCAACTGATTGAGGGCAACTTTTCACCGCAAAATACTTGTATATTATATACTTATGCGCATTTGTTTTGCTAAGAAATTCACGGGCGTTAGCACTTGCAAAAAGCCCTGCGTCACAACGAAACGGTGTGCTGATTTCCGCTGAAAAACGATGCGACAGTTGTGACATAAGTTGTCAACTGATTGAGGATAAATTTTCACCGTAAAATACCGCCGTAAAATACCGCAAAATGCTTGATATATTATATAATATACGAGATTCGCACCTTGTTTACAAGGAGTGCTAACTCAGCCGTTTTACATACTTTAACTACAAGACGACAGTTCTTAAGATTTTGCCGTTAGACAAAAAACATACTTCTTACAGCACATTATTTTGCCAAGAAATTCGCAGCACAAACACTTGCAAAAACCCATGTGTCAAAATTAAACATTGTGCTGATTTCCACCGAAAAACAATGCGGCGAAACATTACACCGCAATTGCCTTTCATTTTTGTTGCAAACAAGTTGACATACTCAAAAATGTAGCAATTTTAGTTGCTATCACGGAATTGACAATGTCCGACGAAAACAGTCATGCACCATTGGAAAATACCGCGACACAAATCAATGAACCGTTCAGGGGACAACACTTGTTGAACCGATCGGCGTGCCAACTTAAAATCCCCAAAGTGACACTTTGGCCATTTTTACGCTACGGCGAAAGTTTGCCGCCAATTACTTTTCCTTTTTTCTGTCCACTATTGCATCGACAATGCGTTCAACTACCCACAGCACTGCAGCCAATGGCAACACTGCCACCAACACAACTGCAACAACGGATACTTCGACGGAAAGTTCAAGAATGCTTTTGAATTCTTTCAGTGCGGCGGCATAAATTAACGCACCCACGTAGGCAAGAAAACATGCGCCACAAGATATTGTGAAAATGGCCCACAGCGGAAAACCGCCAACAGCTATATCTTTTGAGCAAAAACACAGGGCCAAAACACCCAACGCCACCGTTGCAAGAAATGACACACATGCCCAGACAAGGCTTTTATCCGTTTTTTCGTATTTTCTTTTTCCCATAGTTATCTCCGTAAAATGAGGTTTGTTACAAAATAGGGGTTCTTGCGCCGAGGGGTTTTGGATCAAAACAGCGTTGTTTTTTTCATCGCTTTCCTCAAAATAACCGGCACGAAGCCAATTTGCGTGTTTCGAATATTTGTTACCTTTGACAACAGCAAGCCCCAAAAAACAGTGCCAAAACATTATGCTAGTAACGGTTTTTGCGTGCACCGCTCACTTAAACTGCAAACATCAATGTGCACTTATGAAATTGCCGTTTTTATTGTTTTTGTCGACAATTTTTTGTTGTGTTTTTGGCCAACCTCTCGGCGTTTAGTGACGTTTTCGTTCGGTTTGAGCAAAATTATTACAGAATTTTGCGTGCTGCTTACTTATATTGCAAATACTGTACGAGTTTTGAGTGAAATACAATGTTTTGTTGTTTTTCCGAACGTGACAATACACAACAAAAGTGTTCATTGAACGGTGATTGCCAACAGCAGCGTTGCAACAATAGTTTTTTGCGTGCCGCTTGCTTTTATCTCAATGTTATTGGCTTGAAAATCCGCATTTTGATATCTGAATTTCGTTGCTAACGCCAACTATATTTCGTAGTACACGTTTTCCAAGGTCAACCCTTTGGCAGGCAACGTTTTGAAAGTGAGTTTGTTGCCGTTTAGCATGTTTTCCACGTCGCCAAGAGAAAATTTGCCCTTGCCAACTTCCACAAGCAAACCGCACATGATGCGAATTTGATTGTACAAAAACGCATTGCCGTTCACCCAAAAACAAATGCTTTCGCCCTCTTGAACAATTTTGAAAGAATTCACCGTGCGAACGGTGCCCTTCAAGTTGCTGCCTTGCTTTTGAAAAGCGGCAAAATCGTGCGTGCCCACAAGCATATCCGCCGCCTTTTGCATCAATGCAACGTCCAACGGTTTGTAAACTTGCACGTGATTGACATCCAACGTAGGTTTGCGTACTGGCGAAACGCAAATTCGGTAACAGTAAGTTTTGGAAATTGCCGAAAAACGGGCATCGAAATCATCAGAAACAATTTCCGCCTTGGTGACGGCAACCGACTGCGGCAAACGCGTGTTAACGCCCAAACAAAGTTTGAAAGTATTGACGGGTTTGTCGGTATCGAAATGCACCGTTTGTCCCTTGGCGTGAACACCCACGTCCGTTCGCCCTGCAGCATGAACACGAACAAAGGGCAAGCCGAAATAATCGCCTAGCGCTTTTTCCAAAACGTCTTGAACGGATATTCCGTTTTTTTGGCTTTGCCAACCGCAAAAATCCGTCCCGACATATTCAACTGTCAATTTGATTCTAGCCATTTGTTCACCGTCAATTTCCAAAGTACAGCCACTTCATCACTTCGCCCCAAGAGCCATCCAGCAACGGCCAACTTTCACGCATGGCGTACAGCACAAAAATGGCCGCAAAGAACAAAATAACCACTAACGTACCCAAAAAATCTCGCCACGACAGCTTCATAACACGCATTTGAGTGCGTTTTTTTGCACCCTCGTAGCAGCGGCTATTCATTGCGTTTGCCAGTTCGTCGGCACGGCGAAAACCGCCCACCAACAACGGAATAAGAATGGGCACGAAAGCCTTTGCACGCTTCAATACGTTGCCCGTATCGAAACTTGCGCCACGTGCTTTTTGTGCACGGATAATTCTGTCCGTTTCCTCGATCAAGCTGGGAATAAATGACAGTGCCAAGCTCATGATAAGTGCCAATTCGTGCACGGGGAATTTCAAAATGCTGAGCGGTTTTAGCAAACTTTCCACGGCGTGAGTTAAATCCACGGGCGTGGTTGTAAGAGTCAACAAACTTGTGCCCATCACCAAATAGGTGAGGCGCAACATCATTTTTGCCGCAAAAATAAGCCCTTCGGCGTAGATTTCGATAATCCACCACTGCAAAAGCAATGTATCGCCCTTGACGAACAGCACGTTCAAAATGGCAGTTAGCAACAGCAACACGATTATGCCTTTGACCGACTTCAAAATAGAGCCCAACGGCACCTTGGAAAAACCGATCGCCAGCGCCAAAAACAGCGTCATCCACACGAATCCGGCAAAACTGATGACGAAAAATATGCCCACCATGAACAAAATGCACAGCAACAATTTTATTCTTGCATCCATTTTGTGCACGAAGGAATCGGCAAGATAATATTGCCCGAAAGTAACGTCACGAAGCATGTCCGTCACCTCCGATTTTATCTTTCAGTGCGGCAAAAACGTCGTCTACCGTTCTGCAACTAGTTGGCAAAACAATGCCGTTTGCTTCCAACACGTTCATGATGGCGGCCATTTCCGGAACGGCCAAATTCATATCCAAAATTTCTTTTTCCATTTTGAATAATTGGCGCGTCGGCATGTCGTAGGCAATTTTTCCGTCCTCGAAAACTATAACTCTATCGGCGTTTTCGAAAACTTCGTTCATGTCGTGCGAAACCATGATGACGGTTACGCCACGTTCACGGTTCAACGAGTGCACTATCTTCAAAATTTCGTTTTTTCCGCGCGGATCAAGCCCTGCCGTGGGCTCGTCCAACACCAAAACTTTGGGGTTCATTGCCAAAACGCCGGCAAATGCAACACGGCGCTTTTCTCCGCCGGAAAGATCGAACGGAGATTTCGAACTGACTGTCGCCACGTCCAAACCAACAAGTTCCATTGCTTCCTTTGCCAATTTTTCGCAAGTTTCCTTGTCGTAACCAAAATTTTTAGGGCCGAAACACACGTCTTCCAACACGGAATCGGCAAACAATTGATATTCCGGATACTGAAAAATCATGCCGACGTCACGGCGCAACGACTTCAAATCCGGCTTTTTTGCAGCAAGATCGTGCCCGCAAACGGTCAATTCGCCTTGTTGAACACGCAACAGCGCATTCAAGTGTTGCAAAAAGGTAGATTTTCCACTGCCGGTGTGCCCGACAATGGCCACGAACTCGCCGTCGTCGACGGAAAGCGTCACGTTGTTGACAGCAACACGCTCGTAGGGCGACTTTTTGTTGTAGGTGAAGGTTAGATTTTTTGCAACAATTGACATAATCTACCTCCCAACTGCTTTGCGTCCGCAGTGTTTTCGTCCACGTCCACACCTGCTTGATGCAGTTTTTGCGCAAGAGTTACCGTGCGTGGCGGTTGAAGCCCCACTTGTTGCAACAGTTCTCTGTTTGCAAAAATTTGCGACGGAGTGCCCGTCGACACGATACGTCCCTTGTTCATTACAATCACTTGGTCACAATCCAAAACTTCTTCCATAAAGTGCGTGATAAGCATCACCGTCATTCCGCTTTTGTTAAGCTTGTGAGCAACTTCCAAAACTTCCTTGCGGCCTTGCGGGTCCAACATTGCCGTCGATTCGTCCAAAACCAAAACTTGCGGACGAATTGCCAAAGCTCCGGCAATGGCAATACGCTGTTTTTGGCCGCCGGACAGTTTGTGCGGCGAATTTTTGGCAAAATCTTGCATGCCGACGGCTTCCAACGCCGAATACACACGCTCCACTATTTCCGGTTGAGGCACACCCAAGTTTTCCGGGCCGAACGCCACGTCCTCTTCCACGATGCTTGCAACCATTTGATTATCCGGGTTTTGAAACACCATACCGACGTTTTTGCGAATTTCAAAAAGATTGCTGTCATCGGCGGTATCCATGCCAAACGCTTTCACTTTGCCTTGTGCAGGAACAAGCAAGCCGTTTGTAAGTTTTGCAAGAGTGGATTTTCCGCAGCCGTTGTGACCGACAAGCGCAACAAAAGAGCCCCGTTTGACGGACAGCGTGACGTTTTCAACGCCCATTGCCTTGCCAACGGTGCCTTCGTCGGAATAAACTTTGTAGTAGAAACTGACGTTATCGAATTCCACCACGTTTTCCGACAGCTGCGATTGCTCGGTTAAGTTTTGTTTTTCTTCGGCCATAGTAGTTCACCTTTCTTTGCGTCTAATTATACAATTTTTGTTACCTTTTGGCAAATAAATAACGGCACAATGAGGCGCAACAAGGCAATTTCCGAAAGGCTGATAACTGTGATGCCACAAAACAGAGAAAAGTAATATGTCGCAAAAAACACACAACAGTGTTCAAACTTTTTTGTTTTTGACAATTTCACCCAAGCACCTGCGCAAATTTGACGACTCGCAACAAACATCTGCAATACAGAATACCCCTGCCGCATTCGACGAAAAATGCACGCACAAGTGTTTTTTCAAAAATATTTTTGAATTATCTTGCAACATTTTGATACTCAAGTGTAGCAAAAATTAAAACCCGTTGAGCTGAGCTCAACAGGTTTTTGCTTGTTGAGTGAATTATACTTTTAAGTGCAACAAGTAAAAAAAAACAACTCATATATAAATCTATGGTACCAATCTAGTTGCGAAACAAAATAACCAAGGAAAAATATATTCACTGTTACAAGCTTTTCTCCCTAGAAGAACGTTGTTGTCCCAAAACTGTTGCACTTAGTTTGACAATTTACCATTTTTGAAATATTTTCCGCTTGCAAAATGCTTTTACCGAAAAATCCGTATGGTTGACATTTGAAAAATGCAAAAAAAGAAACCTTCGGGGCGTTTTCCCCAAAGGTTTCACATTGTGTAAGAGTTCAGTCTGTAAGCCGAGTTCTGTCTTGAACGGTTATCTATCTACTGCTGTCGTTACCGACAGCCTCCAGCGAATATGTCGAGATGCCGAGCAGGCATTTGATCTCATTTCTTGCACCGAATGGGGTTTACATGCACGCGTTGTCACCAAAGCGTGTGTAGGCTCTTACCCTGCATTTCCACCCTTACAACGTCAAACGTTGCGGTATATTTCTGTTGCACTATCCTTGAAGTCGCCTTCACAGGCCGTTAGCCTGCATTCTTGCTCTGTGGTGCTCGGACTTTCCTCGTGAGTTGCCCCACGCAACCGTCCGGCTGTCTCTTACTTTTGTAATTGTAGCGCATTTCCCCGAAAACGTCAACCGTTTTGAGGTTTGGCAGGAAAACGGCACCCATTCACCACTGTAATCAACAAAAAAAACGCAGAAAAAACTGCGTTGTTTCTAGTATTCCGTGCGCCCCAACAAATAATCCAAACTGACAGCAAAAACGTCAGCAATTTGCAACAGCATGTCGAAATCACACTATTTTTAGAACTCCACTAACTGATTGACGTTTATTCTTCGGAAATTTGTTGAACTCTTTTCAAAAATTCTTCTTTTGTTAATTTGTCGCCGGAAAAACACTTAAAACTCACATTGTCATTACTACTGATCACATTCCAATCTACATCAACTATTAAATTATCGGTCAGTTGTAAAAAAAGCCACGCCCACTTATCTGGGGCATAATAAGGTACTGCCAAAATGGCACAATTGGGCTGTTCCCAACTAAACGAATTTGATTTTTGGTAACATTTTTCGTAGCCGCAAGCATAATTAAATTTAGCATCAGAATAGCCAAAAATAGTACTACCATATTTTTGTCTAAAATCAAACAACCAAATAATTTTTCTGCCGTTAGCCTTGTGAAAATAAGTTCTTTCTTTTATTTCAATACTAGAAATCGGACTGTGTTGAAATTCAATAACAGTGTTATTAAGCAACACATCTGCAATATAAACTTCATCTTTAGAACGACAAATTACCTCACACTGTTTTTTGTCGAAGTGCGATTGCCATTCTAGATGCCACGCCGACATTTCTCTGTTCGAATACAAACAATTTTCTGTAGACTTGTGTGCAAAATGATGAACCTTGATAGCTCCCTTTTTAAGGATAAGTTCTTCTCCACATTCCGGACAATAGTACTTGTTTGTTTTTACTGCATCATCAATACATACTTTGTTATTCTTACAATCCAAGCCATAAAACATATACTTTTATCCTTCGTTTTGTTCATTTATACTGCCAACTAATCCACTTCAACAACGTAAAACGTTTGTTGGGGGCCGGTGTCGCGCATAAGTGTGTTTTTGTCGCGGAATTTGAACAAATACAAAATTGCACAGTACAAATCGCCCACACACCCACCAATGTGAAACGCAAACAGTGCGCCGAACACTAGTGCATAGGCGCAGTTAGCAAGTAACAACGCCGGAATCAAAAACACAGGCGTGAACACCACGAACGGAGCAAGCACCGCAGTAAGCGATGCCGTGCGATACACGTAGATGTTGGGAACGCCGCAGTAGGCAACCGCAAGAGTAAGCCCGAAAGTGAGTTTTTGTTTGGTGAACAACTTGTACACCAATCCGTGCGTTAGTTCGTGGCACACAACATAGGCCAAGTACGCAAACAAAAACACAAACAGCGGCAAAAGCGACTTCCAACCTTCCAACTTCATTTGATCAAAACAATCGCCAATCGGTTGCAGGCCGAAAATTGTCAACCACATCAAAACGAACACGGCAACGGCGATAACTAACGACAAAACCGTGAACGTCACCGCCGTTTTGTGCTTTGTGGCATCCACCACCTTGGCTGCAACGTAGCCTTGCGGCAATTCTTGTTCAAAATGCTTCATAACAAACCTCACAGTGACGCTAAATATTCGTCCGTTTCCGTTTCATCCACAAAACTTTGAATTTTTGTTATTTTGTAGTCGCCAACCAATCCGTGCACGGCTTGAAGATGTCTAACAAGTCTATCCGGACGCAAATTTTCGTTACCCACGGCAAGCGTCACCGTGGCGGTATCGGCATCAATGCGCTGTGCGCCGAAAATTCTTGACGCAACGTTTTTCGTCACCGTCACGCCCCTTTCCACGTAAGAAATTTCGTAGTTAGGGGCAAGAATTTCCGCAACAACATCGCCAAAACCTTGCGATTGCACCCTGTAGGTTGCACGGTTAATTTTGGCTGCAAGATTCACTTGCTTGTTGAAAACTTTGACAAAATGTATGCCTTTGGGGCATACGTTGTTAAGTTTTT
>CAZADD010000061.1:0-8196 GCA_964483825.1 uncultured Oscillospiraceae bacterium | reverse complement strand
GCATCAAGTCGACAGTGGTGTCGAACACGTGGATTTGTCCCCAAGCAACAGCTTCTTTTGTTCCAAGGTTCAGCAGGTTAAGAGCAATTTCGCCGTTAATGGTTGTTGCGTTTTCATTATCTTTTTCACCAATTGTTACTTCAATGCCAAGTTTGGTAATGTAGTCTTCTTTCGGAGCGTCGATAGAGAAGTCATCTTCCGTCGTTTCAACGCTAGCATCCAAACCTAAGGTTACCAAATCTGCGAAATTGTAGTCGGAGATAGTTACAGCCAAGCCTTTGTTTACAGAAACGGTGAGGGTAATTGTTCCGAGCAAGGATTTAACGGGTTCAGCAGTGTCTTCTTTTGCGAACAGTGCGTCAAGGTTAGCAGAAAGAGTTAATGCCTTGTTGTCGCTGTCGTAGGTGAGACTTTCAATGAGTGCGCCGATATTCAATTTTGACGTGTCAAAGCTACTGAATTCGTTAACAATTTCTTGAACCTTTGCAAGCAAGTTATCTACTAGGTCAATTTCAAGCTTGCCAAGCATTTCGGTGAGTTTGCTAAGGTCAAATCCGCTCTTGCCGTTGTTGCTTCCCAAGGATACAGCTACTCTAATGCCGTTAACTTCAAGGTACAAAACGTTGTCTACAACAACTACGTTTGCTTGAAGAATCTTGGTATCGTTAGCATAAACGCTTGCGTTAACTTCAACTGCAATGCCGTTGGAGAGATCCAACTTAACAGTGCCGTTTACTTCATACGTTTTAGCCTTTTCGCCTTCACCAACTTTCAGCGTAAGTCCGTTAATGCCGATGCTGTAACCGTTAGCATTGAGTAATTCGGAAATTCTCGGAATAAATGCTTCTGCAATTTCCGTGATATCGTCGTACTCGTCGGGATTGCTTATTTCTTCGACTTCAAAGCGCTTTGTCGGCGAAATTTCAACGCCAAAATCGGAAATGTTCACGGAAATTCCGTCCAATTTCAATCCGTTTTCGCCGTTTTCAAAGGTTATTGTTGCGGTCAGTCCCAAACTATCCAGTGCAAAATTGATTTTCACACCGTTTTCCGTCTTTTCCGTTCCAATGTTTTTCAGTGCCGTCAAAATGTCGTCAATGCTAAACGAAATTTCCGGCATTTGTATCGAATCGCCCAAAAGCGGCTTGATAAGTTCCACAAGCGTGTCGATGTCGTCCAAATCGAACTTCACTTTAGCGCCGCCCAAGCTGGCGTACAAAACTTTGTTCAGCAAAGTTGCTTCCAAGTCGCCCGCTTTTGCAACTAAAGTCATGGTGGGCACGTCAAACGCCACGTCGCAGGAAATTCCCAGAACATTTGCGTTAAGAAGTATTGCGCTTTCGTCAATCAGTTGATCGGCAATTTCCGAAAGTGACGGATAAGCGGCGGTGTCAGCAACGGAAGGTGCTTGCCATTGGTCAGCAAGAGTAATGTCTACGCAAATATCGCCAACGGTGGCAGTTGCATGCGTAAAGGTAAACGTTTCAACGTCTTTGTCGTTTTCGTCTTTGGTGACGCTGTACTTTCCAAACAGTTTTGCTTCAATAGCGATGTCACCCAAATCAATGGGGATGGTCACCGAGCAATTTTCGCCGTCAATTTCAAACGACATGTTGTTCGTCAGTTCTTCTGCGTTAAAGTTCAATGCGCTTCCTTCGTTTTCGGGAAGTAGTCCGCCAATAATTTTCACAAGTTTGTTAACGTCCACTTGTGCTTTGAAATCTTTGTAGGTTACAAACAAATTGTTTTTGTAGGTCACGAACAAGTCGTCACCGATTTTCACGTCAACGGAAAGTTTGGAAAGGTCTTCGATGTCCAATCCCTTCAAGGAAACAAGCATGTTGGCGTAGTTTTCGCCGTTTGCCCCTACGGAAATTGCTGCATTCAGCGTTTCGCCGTTCAAATATGGCTCAAACAGTTCCATCAAAACATCCAAGGCCGTCTTTTCTTTGGGAACGTTTGTGCCGCCAATAATTTCGGCGTTTTCAAAGAAGTCGCTGTAAGGCAGTTCGCCGTTGTATCCCATGTCGAAGAAAGTTTCGGTCATGTGTTCTTCGCACGTTACTGTAAGCCCCATTGCCGTTGCACGATATTTGCAATCGGTGGTGAGGGTTTGAATAACAAAATTGCTGTCCATCGTAATGATGAGTTCAGCTTTCAAGAATGTTCCAAATTTGCCCTGAGCGTAGGACGTTCCTCCGCCGGCGGCATTGTTGCGCATTTCGTACAACATGAAGAACGGAGCGGTTTTAACGTCAAGTACGTAGCGGAAGGAGTACAAGCCGTTTTCTCTGTCAATGCCGTTTTCTTCAACGAAAGCGTCGGTTATCGTCAAATCGTTCAAAATGTAAGCGGTAAGTCCGTTGGCAACGTAGCCCATTTTGCCAAGGTATTGCCCTTCGGTAAAGCCGTAGGCGGTGTCTTCCCAAGTCACGTCGTCTTGCGATTTGATGCCGTTTTTGGCGGGTGAGCGCGAAAGGTACTTACCGTCGCAAACGTAAAGTTGCTCGGCAAATTTCATCACTCCCAACGTCACCGCTTCCTTGAACATGTTTTTGCCCACGACAGTACGAGTTGAAGTGATGTTTTGATTTATTCCTGCAGAAGAACTTGTGCCTGCCGATGTTGCTTGGAAGCCGCCGGCACGTTCCAATTCGCCCGCACAAATGTAAAGGGCTTGTTTTATGCCTTCGAAGTCAAGTAAGTAGTCTTCGATGTTGGCACCTTGCGGTTTTTCCGCCGTGGCACTAACAAGGTCGTCTACCGTCACGCCTTCGGGCAGCACTAAACTGGGGTCGCCCGTGAACGGATCTTCCCCTGTATAGCCGGTGGGGGTTACATTCACTATCCCCACAACGCCAACCGTTATCATCAACAGTGCTAATATTCCGCAAATAACTTTAACTTTCATGTTTTTTGTCTCCGCTGAACAAATTTTTCTTCATTATTGTTAATGCTTCTGTCTACTAGATAGGCGTAGACTTATACCATACAGTTGAATATTATATATTCCTACATAAACTTAAGGTAAATTTAAGCCTTTTTCAAAAAGACTTTCAAGCTTATTTGATATTTTTGTGTTTTAATAACTTTCTTTGTCGAAATTGTATTCGCATTTTTGCGTCAAATTGCGATTTTTTTTGTTGCAAAACCGTTGCGAAAGTTTTGTCGAATACGTTTCAACGTGACCAAAGCAGTGCTACAATGTGTAAAAACTTGTGCGGAGGGGCATTCATGGCAAGACGGATAGTGGTTACAAGCGGAAAAGGCGGCGTGGGGAAAACAACGGTGTGCGCCAATTTGGGGATTGCGTTGGCTCACCGTTCTCAGCGTGTGTTACTTGCGGATTTCGACCTTGGATTGAACAATTTGGACGTCACGTTGAAAGTGGAAAACAAAATAGTGTACGATTTCGTGGACGTTTGCGAAAACCGTTGCCGTCCGTCACAAGCACTGATACAGGACGACTATGAACCTACACTTTACGTTATGCCCAGTTGCCACTCCGCAAAACGGCAAATAACGGTGGATATGGCAAACAAGGTGTTGGATAAGCTTGCCGACAGTTTCGAGTACGTGTTGTTGGATTGCCCCGCCGGCATCGACGTTGGGTTTCGCAGGGCGGTGGGGTGCGCTAACGAAGCGATAGTCGTCACAACTCCAACCCTTGCCGGCGTTCGCGATGCCGATAAAACCATTCGGCAATTGTGTGACGCCGCCGTCTACGTGGTGGTGAACCGTGTTCGCGGCGATTTGGTTGCTTCCGGCGAAACGCTTAGTGCATTCGAGGTGTTCAGCATTCTCAACCGCAAGCCGTTGGGCATAATTCCGGATAACGACGATGTTGGGTGCAACGTTCGCGACGGCATATTTTTGCCCTTCGACGTGCTTGCAAGCAATTTGATAACGGGCAAAACGGAAATGTTCGACTGCGTTTCCGCCTATAAGGGAATTTTGGGAAGAATCAAAAGGAAGTTGAAGCGTAATGCGTAATTCGAAAAACAAAAACTACTTGCGTGCACAAAATTTGCTGTTGCACGATAATTTTTCCTTCGATCAGGACGTTTTTTGCAAGGAATTGAACACTTTTTTATCCAACAGGCTGGTTTTTGACAGTTTGACGGTGGAAGTCGTGGAAGGAACCGAACGCAACGTTATCATTTGCATAAACGTTTCCGACGTTAAAAAATCCCGAGTGATCTAGTCATATCGGGACGCAGTTTGGAATAACTTATTTTGAACAGACAGGAGGTGCAATATGGATTACGACGTGGTAAACGGTGTCACAAGCGATGCCGAAGAGTGCGATTGGTTGGATGTTTCCTATTCTGAACGGTACATGGACAAAAAGCCCCAAAAAGCGGTAAAAAACAAAAGAAAATTAAAGTTGAACAAAGGGTGGAAAATTGCCATTGTGGCAGTGTTGTGCGTGGCAGTGCTTGCGGCAACGCTGTTTGCGGACGGCGACTTCAAAAAGGACGTTTTTGCGGCAGTCAAAACGGCAACGTCGTCGTTGTTCGGGAAAACTGCCCAAACGGAAAACAAAATTAACGTGCCGTGCAATCTCACGCTTGTAGACGTCAACGAAGGCGTGATGACTTTCAGCGGAGGCAGGGCCGTTTTGTCTCTTACCGACGGCACGGTGTCCGGCGTGACGGAAAATTCCGTGACAGTAAGTTTGGACGACAACACATCCATCGTTTACTCCGATTTGACTTCCGTCATGGTAAGCGTGGAAGACAAAATTTCCGAAAACTCTCTTTTGGGCAAGTACGACGGACAGTTTGTTGCCACGATATTGCGTGACGGCGAAGTTGTAAAACAGGTTGTGGGCAGCGAAACGCAACTGGTATGGAACGTCTGAAATTCAAAATAAAACCAAGTTTCGTTGTTTTTATGGCAGTGGCGATAGTATTCAAGCAAGGATACTTCGCCACTTTGTATTCTTTTGCCATGATTTTGCACGAAACGGCGCATTATTTGGTTGCAAAACGGCTGTTTTACCGTTGCACGGAGATAAAAGTGGGCATTTTCGGTGCGGTGTTGTACGGCGAGTTCGACGACGTTTGCGGCGCGGATAGAATCAAAATTGCTTTTGCCGGCCCGCTGTGCAATTTGGCGTTGTGCTTGGCGTGTTTGGCATCGTGGTGGATTTGCCCCGAAGTTTACTACTTCACCGAGGAGTTTTTCACTGCCAATTTAAGCATGGCAACGGCAAATTTGTTGCCTTGCTATCCGTTGGATGGCGGCAGAATTTTGACGGGATTTTTGGAAAAACGGCAGGTTAATGCACTGAAATTGACAAAAATTTTCACCTACGCCGTGTCGTGCGTGCTTTTTGCCGTGTTTGTGCTGTCACTGTTTTTGGGACAAAACTTGTATTCGTTGGGATTGTTTGCAATCGGGTTGTTTTGCGGAGTTTTCACCCAAAGCGGCGGCTGTTACGTTCGCAGCGTTTTCGTGCAAAACAAAAGAAGATTTTTGAAAAAGGGTATGGAAAAGAAGACTTTGGTGTTCAATCAAAACAGCATGATTTGCGACGTAGTGCGCCAAATGAAGGGTAACTATGCTTTTTGTTTGGAAGTGGTGGACGACGGCTTTTCCGTGAAAGGCAAGTTGAATTTCGACGCATTGCAAAAAGTGATTTTGAACTTTCCGCCCGATACGGTTTTGAAAACATTGCCGCTATAACCTGACATCGGTGGGGGCGGAATTGTACTTTTTGTTCAAAAGGCTGTACGTGGCAAGGGCAAAAAGAACCGTCGCCCACACAAGCAAGTACAGTTTCACAACGGAAAATGCCGCCGTCAGCAAGGTGAAGAACGCTCCGCCGAAGTACCAGCCGAAGCGTTTCTTGTTGAAGGCAACTGAAGCAATCAGGCGTGGTTTTTGCCGTTTGTATTGCGGAATTTGCGGCAGTTTTTCCGCTTGTTCAAAAAGTTCCAAACAGTTGGCCGCATCCAAAATTTTGGTGGGAATTTGTTCGCATGCAAGGGTCAAAAGACTGTTTTCCGTGCCGTTTGCAAAAATCAACAAGTTGCGGCATTTTTCTCTTTTGGCACGCACAACGGCTTGTTGAAGGGCGTTCTCCGTCAGTTTTTGCGACTGAAAACAAATTGCCACAAAGGTTTTGCCCTCTTTTTCGGCAACAAGATTGTCAAAATCGACGGCGGTGGTTTGGTAGCCGAAAAAGGAAAACAGTTGAGCAAACAGCGTGGCGTTGTCACTGTTAAATTGCAAGTATTTCGAAAAATCAGCCAGTTGTTTTTTGCGTTTAGTGCGCAAGTTTCGTTTGCGTTGCAATTTTGTCAGCAAACGAAAAATCAAGTAGCACCAGCACGCCGCAACGATGCAAGAAAGTATCAATGCCGTTTTGACGTTTTTCAAGCAGTACACCGTCCAGAAAAACGTGAGCAAAAAAGTCATTATTGTGCACAGAATAGTATCCAAAATTTTAGCCATGCTATAATTGTTTTGCTTTTTTAGCGTTTTTAATTGAAAAATTGCGTCGAATAATGTAAAATAAAACCATGAAAGTAGGAATTTTCGGCGGAACGTTCAATCCTCCGCACAAAACTCACCGACAAATTGCCTTGCAAGCAAAAAAGCAGTTGCAGTTGGACAAGTTGTTTGTCGTTCCATGTGGCATACCGCCGCACAAACCGTGCGACGTGGATTCCGCCACGCGCTTGAAGCTGGCACAACTTGCCTTTGGCGATATCGCCGAAGTTTCCGATTGCGAGGTGAAAAGGGATGGGCAAAGTTACACCGTGGATACGCTTGGCCGTTTTCGCGAAGAGTTTCCGCAAGCCCAACTGTTTTTGGTGATAGGCGGCGACAGTTTTTTGCACTTTGAAAAGTGGAAAAACCCACGGGAAATTGCCCGTCTTGCCACCCTTGCCGTTGCGGATAGGGAAGAAAAAACGTCGCAAGAAGCGGTGCAAAAAGTTTGCCAAAACGTTGGCGCAAAGGCGGTGTTTTTGGATGTTATTCCCGATGCAGTCAGTTCCACCGACGTGCGTTTGCGCTACCAATTCGGTTTGGATAATTCTTGCTTTGTCCGGCCGACTGTCGACAAATACATTTTGGAAAACGGGTTGTATGCTAGCTACCGTCCCATTGCGGAAAAGTTGAAAAACTACTTGCCGGAAAAGCGGTTCATGCACACGTTTTACGTGGTGAAGCGTGGGTTGGAACTGGCGACGGAACAGGAAAAAGACAAGGTGTTTTTGGCGTGCTTGTTGCACGATTGTGCCAAGTATATTTCGGAAGAAAACTACGAAAAATATGGGTTTGAGAAAAAAAATATACCGGATCCGGTGGTGCATTCTTTCTTGGGAGCACTGGTTGCAAAGCAAGATTTCGGCATAACGGACGGGGAAATTTTATCAGCCATTGCCTACCACACAACGGGGCGGCCGAACATGTCGCGGTTGGAAAAAATCGTATACGTATCCGATAAAACTGAACAAACAAGGCCCTATCCGCTGGAACATTTGCTAAAAGGAACGTTGGATGAACAGTTTTTGGCGTGCTTGGACGAGGCCAATTCCTACACGACCGCACACCATGGAACAAACGTTTTCCCACTTACGGAAGAAACGTTGCAATTTTACTTTCCAAATCGCAAAAAATAGCGTAAAATATAACGTAACAAAAATTTTCACTACGGAGAAGGATAATGAACGAAACCGTGCAACTCATTTGCAAGACGCTTTCGGAGAAGTTGGCGTCCAATATCAAAGTAATCGAAATCGAGGGTGTTAGCAGTGTTGCCGACTATTTTGTGGTTTGCTCCGGCAAAAGCACACCGCAAGTAAAGGCCATCGACGAACACTTGGAAGAAGTGATGGAAAAGAACGGTAAATTTGCCGCTCACAAGGACGGCGCTCGCGAGGGCCGTTGGATAGCCGTCGACTACAACGACGTGATCGTGCACATTTTCCACAAGGACGTGCGTGACGTGTACGCATTGGATAAACTGTGGGATAACGGCGGAAACGTCACTAACTACGAAGACTAAAAAGCAAAAGAAAAGAGGTGTATCATGAAATACGTAACAAAAGGCGTTTGTTCTAGAGAAATTCATTTTGACGTTGTGGACGACAAAGTTTGCAACGTGCAGTACTTGGGCGGTTGCCACGGCAACACGCAAGGCGTAGCGGCACTTGTGGAAGGAATGGAAATTCACGAAGC
>CAZADD010000060.1:0-8226 GCA_964483825.1 uncultured Oscillospiraceae bacterium | reverse complement strand
GTTTGGTGCGAATTTATGGAATGGGCGGATACCCCCTCTCTTTCTCAGCGTGAAGTGGAGGAAATTTCTCAAACCATTTCCGCCGATAGCTTGGAAGCACGGCGTTACGGTCGCTTTCAAACGCTGGGCGGAATGGTGTATTCGGAATTCTCCGAAGCAAACGTGGTGCAGCCTTTTGCCGTTCCGCCCGAATGGCAGGATAAGTTATCCATCGACCCCGGCTTGAACAATCCGCTGTCCTGCCATTGGTACGCGCGGGATTTTGACGGCAATGTTTATGTGGTGGCGGAACATTATCAGGCAAAGAAGGACGTTGCCTATCATGCGGAAAAAATCAAGGAAATTAGCACTGAACTAGGTTGGCACACGGATAAATTCGGCCGCATTCACGCACTTATGGACAGTGCTGCCAACCAACGCACGCTCAACGGACAGCGCAGCGTTGCGGAACTGTTTTCCGATAACGGCATTTCGGTGGATACCCGTGTGAACAAGGATTTGTACACAGGCATCAACAAGGTGAAAGGGTTGTTGAAACCCTTGGACGGGCCGCCGAAACTTTTTGTGTTTTCTTGCTGTGTTAATATGATAAGGGAATTTAAGGGCTACTTTTGGGGCAACGACGATTGTCCCGTAAAAAAGGACGACCACTCCATGGACGAATTGCGCTACTACGTGTGCAGTTTGGGCGCAAACCCCAAGCGTGCCGAACAAAAAAGTATCATTGCGCAAGATAAGGAAAAACTGTTCCGAGAACTCAAGCGGCGTTCGGTGTGAAAAAGGCGGTGATGTCGTGTGATAACGGACTACAAAGAACTGTTGGCAAAAATATTGTTGAAGCGTGCCAAAGGTTACAGCTACAAAGAAAAAACGGAGGAATTCAACGTGGTGGACGGCAAAGCAGTGCTTTCAAAAAAGAAAGTCGTCACCAAGCGCACTCATCCCGACGTTGCGGCAGTCAAGGCGTTGTTGGAAATTTCCGAAAACGATTTGGACGTTTCGCAAATGACGGATGAACAATTGCAAGTGGAAAAGTTGCGGCTTTTGCAGCTACTAAATGCGTGCGACGGCGTTCCGCAAAGGGATGCCGAGGCAGAATAAAACAAAGTAAGGAGGAAAAAGTGTTAACAAAACTTAGTGAACAAAAATTGAAGTGTGACGTGAAAGATTGCAAAAATTTTGCCGTCTACGCATTGCCTTCCAAGGGCAGACCGGGAAGATTTTTCCTGTGTAAACAGTGTTTGGAAAGTGTGGTGAAGCAAGTTAACAAATCTACCACGCCCAAAAGCCCCAAAAACACAATCAAAAAAATAATTGAAAGCAAGGAGGAATATTAACGGCTTGAACTAAGTCGGTGAACGGTATGAAAAAACAGCACATTAAATTTGCCGAAGATGTGGTGAGCGAAATCAAAAAGGATTTCGCCGCACGTCAAAAAATGCGTCGCCCCTACGAATTGGCGTGGCAATTGAACATGAATTTCGTGATGGGCAACCAGTATTGTCAAATAACGCCGCGCGGAAGTATCGAACAAGAGGAAAAGTACTACTTTTGGCAAGAAAAACAGGTTTACAACCACATTGCTCCCATTGTGGAAACAAGGCTTTCCCGTCTTAACCGTGTGCGTCCGCGCCCCATTGCACGCCCCTTTTCCAACAGCGATTCCGATGTGAATGCCGCCAAGCTATCCACAAAAATTTTGGATAGTGCACGGGATAAAATGCGTTTGGAAGATGCTATTTCAAGGGCCACGGCGTGGAGTGAGGTTTGCGGCACGTCCTTTTACAAAATCACTTGGGATAACTCGCAAGACGACATCAGCGTCAGCGTGTGTTCGCCGTTTGAAATCTATCCCGATTCCAACGTATCGCAAGGGTTGGACGATTGCCGTTCGGTGATACACGCCAAAGTGTTGCCAAGAGTAGAGGCGGAAAACAGATGGAACGTAACTTTGAAAGGGGAAACGGTGAAGGTTTTTGCCTTGTCGTCTACAAACGGAGTGGGCGGTTTGGGGTACAATTCGACCGTGCCTTCCATAACGCAAGAAGCAAAAAACGACCAAGTTTTGGTGTTGGAACGGTACACTAAACCGTCGGCACAGTATCCCGACGGCTGTTTGGAAATTGTTGCCGGCGACCGGTTGCTATATTCCGGAGACCTTCCCTACAAACTTGGCGACAGCGGTGAGCGAGTGTTTCCGTTCGTGCAGCAAATATCCGCCGAACAGGCCGGGTGCTTTTGGGGCGCAAGTATCGTTGAACGCATCATCCCCATTCAAAGGGCATATAACGCCGTCAAAAACCGCAAACACGAGTTTTTGAATAGACTGTCCATGGGCGTTTTGACGGTGGAAGACGGCTCGGTGGATACCGACAATTTGGAAGAAGAAGGGCTTTCTCCCGGCAAAATTTTGGTGTACCGTCAAGGGGCAGAAAAACCCAAACTTATGGATAGTGGCAATGTTCCAAACGATTTTTCCTACGAAGAAGACAGGCTGTTGCAAGAGTTTGTAACCGTTTCCGGCGTTTCGGAATTTGCACGAAACAGCACTACACCCACAACGGTCACCAGCGGCGTGGCGTTGCAACTTATTGCCGAACAGGACGATATTCGTCTTGCGTCTTCCATCGACAGCGTGAAAAGCGCCATCAAAAAACTTTCCAAGTACATTTTGCGGTTGTACAAACAGTTTGTTTCCAAAAGCAAGTTGGCCCGTTTTGCCGACGGCGAAAGCGGTGCGGAACTGTTCTACTTTTGCGGCAGCGACGTGGGCTCCGACGATATCGTTTTCGAGACGGAAAACGAACTTTCCGATAGCCCTGCCACGCGCCGTTCCATGTTGATGGATATGCTGAACGCAGGGATTTTGACCGACGGTCAGGGCAAGTTGTCGCAAGCAACCAAGGCAAAAATATTAACGTTGATGGGTTTTGGCAATTGGGAAAATGCACAAGACGTGGCACAGTTGCATTTGAAGCGTGCGGAAAAGGAAAACGTCGATATCGACAATGCGGAAATTTTGGAAGTGGACGACCACGCAATTCACGTAGAGGAACACACACGTTTTGTTGTCTCCGGACAAGCGGACGGCGACAAAAACTACCGTGAAAAGATTTTGCGCCACGTGAAGGAGCACAAAAGATATTTGCAAACAACGAATAACGTTCAAAGTGAGGTGACAAAATGAACGAAAACTACGGAAAATTCAATTCGGCGGAAGAACTGCTGAAAGGCTACAATCAACTGGAAAAAAGCTTCACGCAGAAGTGTCAACAGTTTGCAATGCTACAAAAACAGTCAATTGTAGAGGACTATGACACACATAATATCGAAAAAGAGGACAAAAACAGCGGTATAAGCGTGGAAACGCCACCGCAACAGCAGGAAGAATTGCCGTCAACGACGGTTGACAGTGCCGCAACAGCCTCCGAAGTTTGCGTCGAAGACGCCGATGCAAGCAATGGCGGCCGTGCAATTTCTTCCGAAATTCCCGATAGCGAGCAAGTGCAACAATATTTGAAAAACCATCCCGAAGTTGTTTTTCAACTACTGCAACGCCGCAGTGAGGAATTCGCTCCCGAAGTTATGTCGGGTGGCGGAAATGTGTCTTTGGCGTTGCCATCACGCCCCAAGACGATAAAAGAAGCGTCGTTGATGGCGAAGGAACTGTTCGGGAAATAAGTGTTGTTGCGAACAGTTTTGTTTTGCCTGTTTCGAAAAACAGAGTAACTAAAAGAAGGAGAAAAACTAACTAATGACTGTAACGCTAGCGAGTGCGGAAAACGCACTCAAAACATTGTATCTAGGTGTAGTGGCCGATCAACTCAACACGGCGGTAAACCCGTTGCTTGCAAAAATTTCCCAAACCACGTCGGACGTGTGGGGAAAGGAGATTCGCAAACTTGCGCCCTTCGGAATTAACGGCGGTATCGGTGCCGGCACGGAAGACGGCGAATTGCCCGATGCTGCCGCCAACAACTATGCTCAATTCGTGCTTACCCTCAAAAACCTTTACGGAACAATCGAAATTTCCGATAAGGCCATTCGTGCCAGCGAAAACAACAGCGGTGCGTTTGTGAATTTGTTGGAAGCGGAAATGGAAGGGCTGGTGAAAGCGTCCAAGTTTAATTTTGGCAGAATGTTGTTCGGCGACGGCAGTGGCGTAATTGCAAAAGCCGTCGAACAAAACGGCAACGTCATCACCGTGGACGGCGTGAAAAACGTGATGGAAGGAATGGTTGTGGATGTTGTGGGTTCATCTTCCAAAGCAACGGTGGTTCGTTCCCGCCGCATCATCGACGTGGACAGAGCAAGCAAAAAAATAACTCTTGGCGGTTCGGCGTTGTCTACGGTTGTATCGGCAGGAGATTATATCACCGTTCAAGGCAGCTACGGCAACGAATTGACGGGGCTTGGCGCAATTTTCGGCGACACCGAAACGCTCTACGGTCTGAAAAGATCTTCCAACAAATGGCTTGCGCCCTACAAGGCAACGGCAACGTCGCTCACCGATGTAGTTATTCAAAAGGCCATTGACACCTTGGACGAAGTGGCCGGTTCCGCTGCCGACTTCATTGTGTGTTCCGGTGGCGTTAAGCGTGCTTATCAAGATTACCTTATCACCAACCGCAGCAATGTGGACGTGATGAATTTGCAAGGCGGCTACAAGGCCATTTCATACAACGGTATTCCCGTGGTATCGGATAGGTTTGCGCCGGAAGGCACGATGTACATTTTGAACACGGCGGATTTCCACCTTCACCAACTGTGCGATTGGCGTTGGTTGGAAGGTGATGATGGCAGAGTTATCAAACAAGTTGCCAACAAACCCGTGTACACGGCAACGCTTGTGAAGTACGCCGATTTGATTTGCGACAGACCTATCGGTCAAGCAATGATCAGCGGCATCACCGAAGCGTAGAAAACAAAACTTTATTCGGGGGCAGGGGCAACCTTGCCCCACAGAGGTTTACAGTGAATCTAATTGAAATTAAAAACGATTTGTTCGATATTGCCCAACGCCTTAAAAGTGTGGACGAAACCTACCGTTTGTTTTTCAACGTGGATAAGCAACGGTACGAAGTTTACGAAGGCAACCACGGTTTTTGCCTTGCTTTTGTCGTTCCTTACGACGAACTGGACGAACGCACCGTCAAGTACGCACGGTTCACCAGGGTGGAAAACAGCAAGGCACTGTTGCAAGCCGTGGAAAATCACAATGCCGCACTGGATAAAGAATTGGCAAAAAGGTGCGTCGAGCAAACGGAAAACTTGTCGGAGGTGTGATGGAAGTAAAAGATTTTATTTGTTTTTGCGGAAAGTTGGGCAACTTGGAATTGCCCGATAGGTACGCATCCGACGTTGACGGTAAAGAGGCGTTGCAAGATGCGCGCGTGCAAGGTTTGCTGGTGGCATTGAACGGAGTTTTGGAAGAGGTGTGCTACGTGGCAGGCGAAGTTCGCAGGTGTAACGTCGTTGCGGAAAACGGAAAAATTGATTTGAGCGGTTTCAATGTGAGCCGTGTGTTGCGTTTAAGTTCGTTCGACAGTGATGTTTCCTACCGTCTTTCGGCAAACGGATTGTACGTGCAAACGGATGGGGAATTTCAACTCACCTACGTTGTGTGTCCGCCTAAGGCAACGTGGAAGGGGCAATTCGTTTTGCCAATGCAACTCGGTCAAACGGCAATGGCAGCAGGTGTGCTTGGCTACTACTTTTTGTCGGCGGGCGATTTAACTCAAGGCAGTGCTTGGCTGGAACGCTACCGTGACGCTAGCGGCAACTGTTTCAAAAAACGTTCAGGCATGACCATGCCCGTTGGGAGGTGGTTGTGTTGATGCGCCGCACGAATGGAAAAACGCTTACTTATTCGGCGGATTTTGCCGTTGCCGCTGACGGTGTCAAAAGTTTCAACGCTAGGTGTGAAAGGGGTAGTTTGGTTGCGGAAAACTCTTTGCAATTGCAACAAAATGCCTACGCCTACTTTCCTTGCGGCAATTTCAGCTTAATTTTCAACGATAGCGGCGTGTATTCCGTGTGCGGAAACGTGCGCAAGCGAGTTGGGGAAGTCGTTGCCGCAGCCCCTGCGTTTTTGTTCGTTCAACCGTTGCAATTGGCGGTGATTTCTTGCGAAGATGGCACTTTTACGTGCGACGGCGGTGAATTTGAAAAAATTTCCGATATTCACTTTTGCAAAATGGCTTTTTCGCACGAACGAATTTTTGGCGTTAGCGACGGTGTGCTGTATTTCACCGCCCGTGACGATTTTTCCACTTGGAAAACGGTAAATTTGGCTAACGTTTCGTCGGTGTGTGTGATGCAAGACGTTTTTGCGGTAGGCAACGACGTTGTTAAGGTGGATTTTTCCGATAGCGAAGTGGATGCGAAAATTTTGCCGCTATTTCGTGGCGTGGGTGCCGTTCAAGCCCGAAGCGTGGCAGTGTGGGGCAACAAAATATTTTTTGTGACGGCAAACGAGTTGAAGCGGTATTCATACAACCGTTGTAAAACGCTGTCGTCAAATTTCACTTTCGAAAACGCTTTCGGAGCGGTGGTGGGCGGAACCTACTACGTGACGGCAACTTGCGGCGACAAAAAATGCGTCGTATGCTTGGATTGCGAAACGGAAAAAATAACCGGCGTTTTGCCGCTGTCGGCATATTGTATTTCCGGCGACGACCTGCCGTATTTTGGCACGGAAAGCGGTGTTTATGCCTTTGGCGAAGGCTTTTCCGATCTATTTTGGCAAAGCCCATCTGTTCATTTTGGCGTTAGCGGCAAAAAATATTTGCGCAAACTTGTTGTGGATACAGTCTTTCCGCTGGAAGTGCACGTCGTCACCGACCGTGAATGCAAAATTTACCGTTTTGACGGCGCGCCTTACGTTCAAAGTATAGGCATCAACGGTTGGTTTGGCAAAATGCGCCTGAAACTGTTGGGGCAAGGTCAAGCCAAAATTAACAAGGTGGCAGTAACGTGCCAAACCTACGGCGAGGGGGTGGTTTTGTGATAACTACCGAACGAAGACAAGAACTTTTGGATTTGTACGACGAAATGAAAGTGGATATCTGCAACATCGAAAAAAAGTACAGTTTGTCTTACTACAAGGTGGAAATGGATTTTCCGGAAAGTTTGGGCATTCCTTTGCGAGAGTACATTGCTCCCACCGACGAGGAACTTGTCGGGCGTGCATCGGCGCAAGTTGACGCAAAATTTTTGGAAAAACGGCGCAATTTGGAAAAATCTCACGACACGACGGTTGCAAATTTGCAAAAATCGTTGGAACTTTTGGCGGAAAAACATCGTCAAATACTCGTTGACAAGGCAAATGAATATGCTTCGGACGTTCAAAAACTGTTGCAAAAGTTAACTAACAACGGTTTGTACCGTTCTTCTTTGCGAACCGACCAAGAAAAATTGTTGCAAGAAAGCCATCAAGCCGCCGTGGATGAGCAAAATTTGCGGTACGGTGCGGAAAAAACTGCAACGGAAAACATAATTTCCGCAGCAGATAAACGGCTTTCAGACGGTTTGCAAAGCGTGGAAGAACAACGCCTTGCCGCAGTTACGGCGGAAGTTGAAAAATTGAAAGACTCCGAAGCTTCCAAGAAAAAAGAAGTGGAAAAGTATAACGCTTCCGTTGCGGAAAAGGAGGCAAAATACAAGGCTAGTTGCGAACGCTACCTCCAGTACGCTCAGCAAGCGGAAAACGAGCGTGCGTTATCGGCAGCACGGTTGTATGCGGAATTGGGTGAAAGCGGTGTTGAACTGCAAAAGAAATCGCAAATGTTGAACTACTGTAAAACGGCAATGTGGTCGCTAACCAAAGAGGAAGCACAGTTTATTTTGTCGTTGGATTCCTTCTTGTCGGCAAATTTGGGCGACTACTATTCTCCGTTGGTGGATTGGGTGAATACGCAACTTTCCTAGACGCCGTGCTTGGTGTTTCGCAAACTAAAAACAAATTCGAAAGTAGCGTGTCGCAACGTAAGCGTCGAGTTTTGCGTTGGAAAAATTGTTGCATTCTTTGTTTGTTCGAATTTTGTCGAACTGTGCCGTTGTGCTAAATTGCATTTTGTGTGGTTTGTCGGCTCGGATACGACGAAAATGCGTGTTGTAGTAAGTGTTTTTCCCTCAAAATTACTGCTTGCCATGCGCTTTCGTTTCGACAAGTCGCAAAATATGCATGTTTCTAATGGGCCCGATGGCAAATCGGGCTCATTTTTT
>CAZADD010000059.1:0-8356 GCA_964483825.1 uncultured Oscillospiraceae bacterium | reverse complement strand
TTGCACGCAAAAAATTACACCCCCTATAGAAGTGCAAGAGTATGATACCACAACTGTGGCGCGATGTCAACGAAATAACGGACATTTCGTCAACAAAAATTGAAAATGACTATTGACATTTTGCAACAAAAACAATATAATATACACCCGTGCGAAAGTGCGGTTTCTGCTAGAATATTTTTGGAGAAACGACAATGACAGACTACAAACTTTTGGTTAAAGAAGCTTACGAAGCGCAAAAATTCGCCTACACACCCTACTCCAACTGGAAGGTTGGAGCGGCACTACTCACCAAAGAGGGCAAAATCTACCGCGGTTGCAACGTGGAAAGTTCCACGTTCTCTCCCACCAACTGCGCAGAGCGTACCGCTATTTTCAAGGCCGTTTCGGAAGGTGAAAGAAATTTTGCCGCAATTGCCATTGTTGGCAACGATGCCAACACCCCGATAGGCGAAGGCGATTTTTGTCCGCCGTGCGGAGTGTGTCGCCAAGTTATGACGGAGTTTTGCGACGGCGATTTTGAAATAATTTTGGCAAAAAGCTACGATGACTACGAAGTGTACACCTTGGCGCAACTTATGCCCCTTGTAAGCCGCCCCATCTAACCGTTTGGAAACATTTTGTGCAACCGCAAACAACGCAATTGAAATGCAGCGACTGCTCTCGTCCCACATAAGCATTCCGCATTCGGCAAAACAACATATAATACATTGCACCGCGAAAGTTTAACGCTTTCGTGGTGCATTTTTAGTGTTCGGTAAAACACGTAGGTGCATCAACGGCACATTAGCATTCATTGAAAGCGTCCAATTTTTGTTTTTTTTCGAATTAAGTTCGGCAGTGTGCAAAAACCGAAACAAATTTTTTGGCCACTTCTGCCGCTATTCGCTTGACACTTTCGTTTGTTACGAATACAATTGTAGCGTGCTACACTTGAGGGAAGAGGTGAATTATGAACCACAGTCACATAGGTTACTTGATAAAGTCCATCGACGACAAACTGAAGATCGAAGCGGATGAAGATTTGAAACATCACAAATTGACGCTTTCGCAAAGTCGAGTTGTGGGTTTTCTTATGCAACAGGGCGGAGCCGCAACGCAAAAGGAAATTGAAGATTTTTTGTCCGTCAGCCACCCCACCGTTGTGGGACTTGTTTCCCGAATGGCACAAAACGGGATGGTGAGCACGCATTTCGACTCAAACAACAGAAGCAAAGTCGTTTCGCTCACGAAATACGCCAAAACCATTGCCGTTGATATGAACAAAACAATTGCCGAACACGAACGAAACCTGCTTGCAGGATTGACAGACGAAGAAATTTCCGCTCTCGAAACAGCGTTGAAAGCCATTTTGAAAAATCTCGACAAATAAATTTGGCCGACAAAACGTCGGCTAAAAAAATATAAACAAGTGTAGCGTGCTACACTTAAAAGGAGGACCACATGATCAAAACACTTGCAAAGAGCCTGCGAGAACACAAAAAAGGCTCTGTTTTCACAATTCTATTGTCCGTATTGGAAGCGGCATTTGAAATTTTGATACCGCTTTGCATGGCAGATTTAATTGACAACGGCGTTGACCACGGCGACATGAACGCAGTGTGGAAGTACGGCGTTGCACTGTTGATATTTGCAATTTTGCAATTGATTACCGGCGTTTTATCCGCACACGTGGCGGCAAAAACTTCGGTGGGCTTTGCCGCCAATTTGCGTCAAGATATGTACGACAATGTGCAAACTTTTGCATTTTCCAACATTGACAAATTTTCGACGGCATCCATTGTAACTCGCTTAACAACAGATGTGACCAACATTCAAAACGCTTACCAAATGCTGATTCGTATGGCAATTCGCGGCCCTGTGATGCTGATATTTTCCATGGCGATATCGTTCAGCATCAACACCACCATTGCATTGATTTTTCTTGCAGTTATTCCCGTGATGTCTGCACTGCTGCTTTTGATAATCAAAAAAGTCAATCCCGTTTTCAAGCGTGTTTTCCACACCTACGATGAACTGAACAACGTGGTACAAGAAAACGTCAAAGGCATTCGTGTTGTGAAATCGTTTAACCGTGAAGATTACGAAACGAACAAGTTCAAGGGGATATCGAAAAACATATACGACGATTTTTCAAAAGGCGAACGGTTGCTTGCGTTCAATTCTCCCATTATGCAATTTTTTATGTATGCGTGCATGATACTTATTTCTTGGATAGGCGCAAAAGCTATCGTTGCCAGCGGTAACAACGAACTTTTGGGCATGACCACGGGGGATTTGACGGCTTTGTTCACTTACGCCATGCAAATACTCACCAGTTTGATGATGCTTTCGATGGTTTTTGCAATGATCACCATTTCCATTGCTTCGGCGCGCCGTATTGCGGAAATATTGAACGAGCAAACGGATATTGCTACCCCGGAAAACCCCGAAACGACGGTCAAGGACGGCTCTATCCGCTTTGAGAACGTCGATTTCGTTTATGCGTCCAAGGCAGACAAAAAAGTGTTGGATAACGTCAACCTTTGGATAAAATCCGGCGAAACGGTCGGCATAATCGGCGGCACAGGATCGTCGAAATCAAGTCTTGTTCAGTTGATTCCCCGTTTGTACGATGTGACGGGCGGACAGCTTACGCTGGGCGGCGTAGACGTAAAAAAATACGACCTTACTACACTGCGTAACGCCGTTGCCATGGTATTGCAAAAGAACGAACTGTTTTCCGGAACAATCAAAGAAAACTTGCGTTGGGGCAACGAAAATGCCACCGACGAAGAAATCGAGCACGCTTGCAAACTTGCTTGTGCAGACGAATTTATTCAAAATTTTCCGGATAAGTACGACACTTACATCGAGCAAGGCGGTACAAACGTATCGGGAGGACAAAAACAACGACTTTGCATTGCACGTGCGCTGTTGAAAAAGCCCAAAGTACTGATACTGGACGACTCGACGAGCGCCGTTGACACAAAAACCGACGCTTCAATACAAAAATCTTTTGCGAAATTCATTCCCGACACCACCAAAATTATTATTGCTCAACGTGTAAGTTCGGTGCAGCACGCAGATCAGATTATTGTTTTGGACGACGGTAAAGTGATAGCCGTTGGCAAGCACGACAAACTTTTGAAAAACTGCGAAATTTACCGTGAAGTGTACCAATCGCAAAAGAAAGGAGACTCAAACAATGAATAAAAAAGAAACACCTTCGAAAAACGAAATATCCACCCCAATGCCGTCCAAAACTCACTTTGACGCAAAAACTCTTGGCAAATTGCTTTCCTACATGAAAGGCTACAAAGGACAACTTGTTTTTGTAGTTATTTGCATATTGTTAAGCGCCGTTGCATCCGCCCTTTCTTCGTTATTTTTGCAATCGCTTATCGACGACTACATAACGCCGTTGCTTGGCACTTCCGCCCCTGTTTTTACAGAACTGTTGAAAGCGTTGGTTGTGGTAGGTGCAATTTACTTCATCGGCGTGGTTTGCAACTTGCTTTACAACCGTGTGATGGTTACGGTAGCGCAAGGCACACTCAAAAAAATTCGCGACGAAATGTTTGAAAAGATGCAACGGCTGCCCATCCGTGCATTCGATACTCGCACCCACGGCGACATTATGAGCCTTTACACCAACGACACCGACACGCTGCGTCAAATGATTGCTCAATCGATGGCGCAACTTGTGTCGTCGGTGTTCACCATTGCCGTTGTGTTCGTGTGCATGCTTTACATAAGCGTCTGGCTTACACTTGTAGCCGTTGTCGTTATGTTTTTGATTTTGCAAATTGTGAAAAAGGTGACGGGAAAAATAGGAATATTCTTTGTGACGCAACAAAAAACACTTGCCGATGTGAACGGTTACGTTGAAGAAATGGTAAACGGTCAAAAGGTTATCAAAGTGTTTTGTCACGAAGAAAAGACAAAAGAAGAATTGCGCACAAAAAACAAAGCTTGGGCAACAAGTGCGGCAAACGCAAGCGGCTACGCAAACTCGATGATGCCCATGATGAACGCTCTTGGTTACGTGCAATATGTTATCATTGCCATTTTGGGGGCGTATATGGCCATTAACGAAGTGACGAACCTTGGACTGACTGGAACTGGAACGCTTTCACTCGGCATGATTGCTTCGTTTTTGATACTGTCAAGAAACTTGACCAACCCCGTTTCTCAAATTTCCAACCAATTCAATTCTATCGTTACCGCCCTTGCCGGTGCCGCGCGTATTTTCGCTTTCATGGAAGAAGAACCGGAAAAAGACGAAGGATACGTTACGCTAGTTAACGCAACGGAAGAAAACGGTGTTATCAGCGAATGCGCCGAGCGCACTGGAACGTGGGCATGGAAACATCCCCACCACGACGGAACCGTCACTTACACGAAATTGGAAGGCAGAGTTGTGTTGGACGGTGTAGATTTCGGGTACGTTCCGGAAAAGCAAGTTTTGTTTGATATTTCGCTTTATGCCGAGCCGGGGCAAAAAATTGCTTTTGTGGGCGCAACCGGGGCCGGAAAAACAACTATCACCAATCTTATCAACCGTTTTTACGATATTGCCGACGGAAAAATACGCTACGACGGCATAAATATCAACAAAATTAAAAAGGCAGACTTGCGGCGTTCGTTAGGCATCGTACTGCAAGACGTGAATTTGTTCACGGGGACGGTGATGGAAAATTTGAGATACGGCAACCCCGACGCAACCGACGAAGATTGCATTGCCGCAGCAAAACTTGCCAATGCCGACAGTTTTATTCGCATGCTTCCCGACGGTTACAACACCGTGCTGAAAGGCGACGGCAGCGGTCTTTCACAAGGACAAAGACAGTTGATTTCCATTGCCCGTGCCGCCGTTTCGAATCCGCCCGTCATGATTTTGGACGAGGCAACTTCTTCCATCGATACACGCACCGAAGCGTTGGTACAAGACGGCATGGACAAACTGATGAAAGGCAGAACGGTGTTCGTTATTGCGCACAGACTTTCTACCGTTCAAAACTCCGACGTGATTATGGTGTTGGATCACGGGCGCATCATCGAACGAGGCAACCACGACAAACTGATAGCGGAAAAAGGAACGTACTATCAACTTTATACCGGTGCATTCGAACTTGAATGACACCATGGCGGCAGCAAACAGCCATGCGTATACCACCAAGTTATGTCAGAATTTTGCGACGGAGATTTTGAAATTATTTTGGCAAAAAGCTACGACGACTACGAAGTGTACACTCTGGCGCAACTTATGCCCCTTGTAAGCCGCCCCATCTAGCCGCTTACCATTGTTTTGCGCAACCACTATTCCACACGGACAACAAAAAAGCACCCTAAAAGTTTTGTATAACTCCCAGGGTGCTTTTATCATACTTATTAAATCAACATTTCAAGTGCGACAAATCAGTTATTCTTCTTCGTCGAGGTCGCAAGCTTTGTAGTATTCTTCAAAAATCAGTTGTCCCAAGCCTTCGTCTTCCACCAAGGAAAGGGAATACCCTTCGTCGTCGTCACCTACAACCTGAAAAACGACGGCCTCGTCTTCGTCCAAAGGAGAGCCTTCCACTTCGCCGATGGGGCGCAAAATGCAATACAGCTCGTCTTGGAACGGGATTGTGGCAATTTGCTCGAATTCCGTATCAACGCCGTCTTCCGATTGCAAAACGATGTTTTCGCTGTCCTCTTCGTCGCACAAAATATCAATCAAACTTTTTTCTTCGCTCATTTTTGTTCCTCCGCGTCGCCGTTTTCTTCCTTCTTTTCTTCCGCTTTTACCGAAAGTCCAACAACGTCTTCCACAGGCAAGCAAAAAGCAATGCCCTTGCCTTCCGACTTCAACCCCACTTTTTCGTAGATGGCTTTCATTATTGCATCGCGAATTTCGTGTTCAACCAAAATCATTACAAGTTCTTTGTCCGGTTGAATGGAAATATTGAATATTTTTTCCGCTTCGGCATTGGCTGTGCCTCTGGCGTGAATAACCGTGCCGCCACGCGCACCGAATTCCCATGCCGCTTCCATCACAGCCTCGGAAAAACCGGCATTAACAACGCACATGATAACTTCGTGTTTGTATTTCATATTTATCACTCCTTATTGCTCAAAAACCTGTAGATAAGCACGCCTATCGTGCTGGTGAACGGAACGGTGAACGCCACACCTTTGCCGCCGCGAATAGTAGAAAACTTGGTTTCCAGTGCTGCAAGTGCTTTTTGAGCGTTTTCTTGCGTCAACGTGCTGAACAGCACGGCTTTTTCTTCATCCGGGGTAAGCAACCCCAACGCCTTTTGCGCCGTGCCCACTGCCAACGCAGAAAATTGAAAGTTACATTCGAAGGATTGAATCAAATCAAAAAAATACTCGCTTTTTTCACGATTGACGACGGTTACAAGCAACACAAGCTTATCCGGCGCCACCGTTTTTTGTTTGGCGGAAGTTTTTGCCGATAACTTCGTCGCAATAGATTTTGTCGATCTTGCCATCTTCACCCCTCCCCTACATAAAGTTGATAATTTGTTCGTCGTCAGCGCTCAAAATGCGGTTCATAGCAATCTTGTCGCGCACCTTCTTGGCCATAACGGCACGGAAGCCCAACAACTGGATAGTGATTAGCGGTGTCATTGCCACCATTGCCACCACGCCGAAAGCGTCCGTCATAATTCTATCGACACCGCCGGCATTTGCGCCCACGCATGCACCTATCAACAGCGGCAAAATGAAGCTAGACGTCAACGGTCCGGATGCAACTCCGCCACTGTCGAATGCAATTGCCGTGTACAGTTTGGGAACAAAGAAACTTAGCCCCAAAGACAGCAAATAGCCGGGAATAAGGTAGTACAACAGCGAAAATTTCAGCCACACACGCAACATGGAAAGTCCGATGGAAATTCCCACGCCGATGCTCAATGCAATCATCATGGTTTTTTTGCTTACGGTGCCACCGGTTATCTCTTCAACCTGACGATTCAATACGCTTACGGCCGGCTCCGCCAAAACAACCACTGCGCCCAATACGAATGCGAACACAACGGAAATTATCGGCGAATTGTTTGCCAGTTCCGCACCCAGTTTGTAGCCGATGGCCATAAAGCCCGCCGAAACTGCCGTAAGGAACAGCACTAAACCGAAAAACGTGTACAAAATGCCCACAATAATGCGCACCAGCGTGCGTCTTGGCAATTTTAGGCAAATGGATTGGAAAATAAAGAAAAATGCGCTTATAAGCCCCATGGAAAGGGCAACTTCTTTCACCACTTGCCACATGGACGAAAAGAACGACGCAACGATGTTTTCGCCAAGGGAATAATCGGGCACAAAGGTTACGCCGGCACTATCCGCAGTGGCAATGCCCAGCACCGTAACCGCCAAAATGGGGCCAATGGAACACATTGCTATCAAGCCAAAGCTGTTTTCGTTGGCATCTTTGCCGCCCAACGTTTGGGAAATACCCACGCCCAACGCCATTATAAACGGCACCGTGATGGGCCCCGTCGTCACACCGCCGCTATCGAAAGACAGCGCAATGAATTCCGCATTGCCCGTTTCCACAAGCAGTGCAGCAAGCGCGAACAACACCATGTAGAAAAACATAAGCATGCGCGAAAGTGACACTTTGAACACTATGCGCACCACGGCCAACACCAAAAACACGCCAACGCCCACGCCAACGGACACAATAAGCACCGTCGGGGTGACGCGTTCGGCAATTTGCGAAGCCAAAACGGAAAGGTCGGGTTCGGCAACGGTTATAAGCACGCCCATTGCAAAACATACGGAAAACAACAGCACCGGCTTTTTGGATTTTGTTAGCCCTGCGCCCATGTACTCGCCAATGGGTGTCATGGCAATATCTGCGCCCAAATTGAACAGGCCAATGCCCAAAATTAGCAGCACTGCCGAAACGCAAAATACAATCAGCTCCGTAGAAGTAAGGTTAACCCACGGAGTGCAACACAAAATCAGCACTAACGCCACAACGGGTAGTACCGAAAAGACAGATTCTTTGGTTTTCTTCCATAATGCTCGAACCAACTTTTTTTCACCTCGCGCATATTATACCAAAATTTGCGCCGTTTTGCAATAGGTTGCACGGCAGATTGTGACGCAAGCGCAACACTTTCACAAAAAAATTGTGCACGGCGCTTTTTTTAGGAGGGGGCAAGACGCTTTTACAAAATGTTTTTGGAATTTGGAATGCTTTTGATGGATGTTTGGGGCCAAAACGATTGCTGCGAACGTTTTTCAGTTACAGAATACTTTTGTTGGGCGTTTGGGAAACCAGAAGCTTTCGTTGGATATTTTCTGTCACGGAAAGCTTTTGACGAAGCGTGGCCCCTCGGAACGCTTTCGCCCCTTTACA
>CAZADD010000058.1:0-8396 GCA_964483825.1 uncultured Oscillospiraceae bacterium | reverse complement strand
AAACATTTACTTCTTGTAATTTGCACTATTTGCTCCACGCCAAGCCGCCTTCGATAGAAGTGTAGTCCGGGCGGTTAGCAATGCGAACAGGCACGCCCAATTCGTTTTGCAAGAACATATCCAATCCCATAAGTTTGGCTCCGCCACCGCAAATCATCACGCCTTCACTCTTCACGCCGGAAACAAGTTCTTGCGGAATGCTGGAAAACAGGCTTTCTATAATTTTGACATACTGCGTTACAAATTCCACGACGGTATCAAAAAGTTCCTTAGAAGTGACGTTCAATTCTTCCGTAACGCCGTTTTGAGCGTTTTGACATTGAACGGTTACGCTGGTTGCATCGTTGGAATACAAACTTGCACAATTCAACTTCAAATACTCTGCCCTTTCGGTGGAAATTTGTGCCATATATTTGGAACTTATACGGTGAGCAATTGCCTCGGTGAGTTGCTTTCCTGCATGGAACAGCGTGCAGCCGGCAACGATTTCACTGCCGTAAACTACTGCCAAATCGGCACATTCGTAGCCAAGGTTAACGACAACGCCTTGTCTTGCACGAAATTCCGAAAACAGTTTTACGCTATCCGCAACGGGCGTTTCCACAAACACTACGGAACGGGCACCCACTCCCAAGAAAATGCTTTCGATGTTTTTCTTGTCGCCGGAAATCATTCCGCACGGAACGATGCACGTTGCCAAAAAGCGGTTGAAAAAGTTAACGCGTTTGGAAAGCAATCTGTTCAGTAACGACGTTATCAATGCTTTAACTCCGACGGCATCGATAGCGGTACCTTCCAAAATGGGATGCGACAGCTTCACCGACGCATTCGTTTTGGACAAATTGAGTGCATCCAGCCCCACAGCCACCACTTGTTTGGAATCTCCGCCGGCATAAGCCACAACGGAAGGAATTTTGTCGACAAAGCCGTCTTCTTTGAGACCTGCCGAAACGTATAATGAACCCAAATCAAAAACTAATTCGTAATTTGCCATAATTTTCACCTTTTGTACAATTTTTGTAGCGCTAAAGATAGTTTTTCGGTAGGCAACCCCACAACGTTATCGAAGCTGCCATCGTATTTTTGGATAAAATCACATTCTTGAATGCCGTAGGCGCCGGCCTTATCCATGGGGCCGCCGCTTTTCACGTAGGACAAAATTTCCTCATCCGAAAGTTTACGGAACGTTACGGCAGTGCTATCGCAAAACGAAACGTCGTTGCCGTCGCACAAAACGCAAACACCGGTGTGCACGAAATGCGTGCGACCGGATAACGCTTGCAACATTCTGACGGCATCGGCCTCGTCGACGGGCTTGCCGAAAATTTCACCGTCCACGTCAACGACGGTATCGCAACCGATAACAATACATTTTTGATGCCCAGAATACACTTCGTTTGCCTTGTGCCGTGCCAATTCCACGGCATAATCTCGCGGATTGCTTGCGTTGCTAAATTCCTCCGAACGGGCAGGAATAACGCAAAAACCATCCACTATTTTTCCAAGCAATTCACGCCTCCTGGGAGAATTACTTGCCAAAATAACTTGTTTAGACATATTGTTTTACACCTAGTTTTGGGATTGATAGTAGTTTTTCAAAAAATCGTACGCAAATTTTTCGAAATACACGTCCCACGACGACTCACTGTGAGGCAACTCGGAATCCAACCACAATTCCGTTGAAATGCCGCGCTTGGAAAGTTTTTTGTACAGGCTGACGGAACACTTTTGCATAAAGCCGTCCGACGTTGTATCCAACCCCTCTTTGCCACCGCAGTAAACAATGGCTCGTTGCGGCAGTTTTTGCGGTGTTTTGCGCAAAAAACGATTGAATGCCGTCAAATTGAAGGGCGTAAACGTGGAAAACAATCCCATCGTTCCGTAAATTCGCTGATAAGTCAGCCCCAAATAGCAACTGATAAGTCCGCCCATGCTGCTACCAACCACGGCGGTGGCATCACGTTCCTTATCGGTGTTGTAGTATGTGTCGACGTAAGGCTTCAACACTTTTGCAAAGAATTCCGCATACTGCTTGCCCTCGCCGCCCTTGTTTGTACCGTTTGCCAAAGTGCGACGCATCTTGAATGCCAACGGAAACACTCTCCACGGACTGTACTCCGAAAGACGGTGTTTTGCGTTGCTTTCAACGGCAACGACAATAGCAGAATACCCTGTCTTTTGAAAAATTCTATCCAAACTTTTATCCACGTGCCACGCCGTGCCGTAAGCCGTCAATTTATCATAGAAAAGGTTTTGACCGTCGTGCATGTAGATGACCGGGTAAGGCTTTCCGTCGGGATCGTAGTCCGTCGGAAGATACACCCACACGGTGCGCGACCGTCCAAGCGGAGCGATATCCATTTGAAAACTTTCGATTTGTGACATGCGTGAACCCTCCGACAGTTGCAAACATACGCAAAACATATGCATACTTGCACATATCTGCATTATATCATACTGTTACTATTTTTTCAACACCTAAAGTTGTTCAGTCGTCAAATTCCCTCAAATGCCCGACAAAATTGAATCCGTCAAAATTGTGTTGACGCAAAACTTCGTACACCGCTATCGCAACGGAGTTGGAAAGATTGAGAGAACGGGTTTCGCCCTTCATGGGAATGCGCACGGCATTAGGGTAGTTATCGTGAATAAGTTGTTCGGGGAGCCCCTTCGTTTCCTTGCCGAACACCAAAAATACGTTGTCGCCGTAGTGAGGCGTGCAATGCGTTTTTTGCGCTTTGGTTGTGAAAAAATAAAATTCGCCGTCGGCGTTTGCCTGTTGTAACTGTGCAAAACTATCCCAATAGTGAATTTCACAGTCCTTCCAGTAATCAAGGCCTGCCCGCTTCAACATTTTGTCGCTTGTATCGAACCCCAACGGACGCACAAGATGCACCACACTTTTCGTGGCCGCACCGGTGCGCACTATGTTGCCGGTGTTTTGAGGAATTTCCGGCTCTACCAAAACTATATTAATCATTACGTATCACCCCGTATTCGGAATTTTGCTCAAAGTATTTTTTCAGCTGCAACTCTATTTCTTCCATGCACGTTGCTTGCATAACGGCAATAAGCGTTTGCTTTGCACCACGCATTCCTTTCAAATAGTAGGCAACGTGTTTTTTCATTTCGTTGTTAACAACTCTGTGCGGAAGATATTGGCCAAGCAATTCCACGTGCTGCAATACCGTTTTCAAAACGTCGAACTCAAAAGGCAAATTTGCCAATTGAGAAAATATATACGGTTTGCCCAACGCACCGCGCCCCACAGCCACGCCGTAAGCGCCTTGTTCCAACAGTTGCAAATACTGCCCACGCGTGGTCACGTCGCCGTTGGCAAACACCGGCACGCCGCATTTTGCTATTTGCGGCAACAACGTGTAGTCGGCATTGCCGGAATACATTTGTTTGCGTGTGCGAAAATGCACGGTGATAAAATCCGCACCGCTATCCGCACACATTTTTGCAAAGTCCACCGCTCCGCTGCTATCCGAAACGCCCAAACGGAATTTTACCGACAACGGCTTGTCCCCCACGGCAACTTTAACGGCTTGAATACACTTCGATGCCAATTTGGGGTTTTCCAACAATGCGGAACCGTCACCGTTACCCACTATTTTCTTGACGGGGCACCCCATGTTGATATCCACACCGTCGAAAACTTGCATTTCGTCAATTTTCACGCTTTCCGCCAACACCGAAGGTTCGTGCCCGAAAATCTGAACCATGCACGGACTGTCGCCGTCGAACTTTTTCAACAGCGTTTTGGTAAGAGAATTGTTCATCTCAATGGCCTTGGAACTGACCATTTCCGTGACGGTAAGCCCCACGCCGTAGCCGTGACAAATTTTTCGAAAAGCCGGATCGGTGTACCCTGCCATGGGCGCAAGAATTGTTTTTGCGGCAGCGTTTTGAAACAGTTTTTCAACCGACATTGTTCTTCGCCTCTGTCCAAATTTCATCAAAAGCCTGTTGCGACAACTGCTTGAGTGTTTCGCCACGCTCCGTCAAAATGCGTTCGCATTCCGCAACTCTTTTTACAAATTTTTGCGTGGACAACAGCAACGCCGTTTCGCTATCCACATCGCACAAACGCAACAAATTGACGACGGCAAACAGCAAGTCGCCCCCTTCCATTTGTTTTTCTTCTGCCGATGCGTTCAAAAATTCCGTCAATTCCTCCTTCACTTTGTCAACAACTTGACTTACATCGGAAAATTCGTAGCCACCCTTGGATGCACGCGATTGAACCTTTTGGCTGCGCAACAACGCCGACATGCCGAAAGGCACGTCCAACACGTTTTCCGCAACGCCTTTTATTTTGTGTTCTTTCAGTTTTTGTGCATTCCACACGTCCAACGATTCGTCCGCCGTTTGCGCCTTTACGCTTCCAAAAACGTGAGGATGTCTATCGATAAGTTTGCGGCACAGCCCGGTGTACACTGCGGAAGGTTGAAATTCGCCGTCGTCGGATGCAATTTCCAAATGAAACAGCACTTGCATCAGCAAGTCGCCCAATTCTTCGATTGTGTGGTCGACGTCCTCTTTTTCCAAAGCGTCCACCAGTTCATAAGCCTCTTCGATGGCGTTTTTTGTGATACTTTTGTGCGTTTGCGCCCTATCCCACGGACAGCCGTTTTCGCCACGCAACACCGTCAAAACGTCGGCAGCATCGTAGTAGCCGAAAACTTGCCTATCTTGTAGCGGCTTAGGCAACACACAAATAGCCGTTTCGTAGCTATAACGCTGCTTGCAAACGTCGCACAGCGCAATTGTTTTTTCGTTTTTGCCATACACGAATTTCACTTCGGTGTCACTGTCGAACGCTTCCGTCAATTTGAGTTGAATTTCGCCGGCAACAAACTTGTCGTCGATACAAACGATGACGGTTGGCACGGGCAAAACGTGCGTTTCGTTGCAAAATTCCTGCGCGGTGTACACACGAACGCCGCCAACATGAGGCATGGCCGCCGAATACAGCCCTACCCCATGAACGATTTTTGCGGAAGGCAAAATTTGCACGGTAGTGTCGTCCGCACCGTCCCCGACAACACAAAAGGCAACCTTCCGTTTGCCGAAAGATTGCAATCTGTTTGCTATTTGTTGATTTAGTTGGTCGAAATCTTCCGCCGCCTCGTACAAATCGTCGCAAAAAACGGCATCGTTGCGAATTTTTGCAACGGCCTCGGCAGCGTGCGTCAAACGAGATTTAACAACGACGACATCGGCATTTTTGATAGCCTCCACGCCTACCAAAGTCACGTCGTTCTCACTACGTCCCATTCCCACAACCGTTATCATTTGTTATCTCCCTTGTTTTCAATTTGAAAGGCAAGAAACCTTCGTCAAAAACCTTCAACAAAGATATCACAGAAAAGTACACCACAGCGGCAATGGCAATTAGTGCCAACGTACCAAACGAAGTAGCGAAAACTTCCCCGGCGAAAACAACGGCAACGGTTATGCACAACGTCATGAACATTCCTGCAGCCATGGGTTTAAGCAAACATTGATTGCCGTCGATTTTAAGCCCCACCTTTACTCTTAGATAGATTATAACACAAACCGTGGCAAAAAGATAGCACAATGTTTCCGAAATTGCTGCACCGAATATATTTACGTTGGAATTGGGCAGCAAAACCAAATTTACAACGGCTTTTACCACTATCGCAAGGGATACAAACACAACCGTGGCATAGGGCTTCCCCACTGCTTGGCACACCGATACGCAGGTGGAAACCACAGCCAAAAACACGATTGAAGGAGCGGACAGTGACAGTAGCACGGCCGCAATGCGAATTTCTTCCGTCGGCAAACTTCCGTAAAGCAACGATAATATGGGCTTGGACAACACCGCCATACCCAAAGCGCAAGGCAATGCAATAACGACGGTTAATTTTACGGCGGAATTGAAACTTTGGTTGAGTTTTTGTGTATCGCCGGAACAGTAAGTTTGCGTGATACCCGGCAATGCCGAAACGGCAACGCCACCGGACAGTGCAATCGGCAACCCCAACATGGAATTGACAGGCCCCGTCCAAAGGCCGTACATTTCCGTTGCGTTGGATACGTTAAGTAGGTTCACCACCATCACCGAATCGATAACTTGCGACAGTTGCATGGCAAAACCGCCCAAAGCCACAGGCACAGCTAGCGAAAACACGTTGCTAAAAATGCCTTTAACTTCGTTTTTGGGGAGCGAAACGGGCAAAACTGCGTTTTTCTTTCGGTGAACGGCGTAGACGCCACTCATTATCACCAGCGAACCGAATTCGCTGACGGTGATAGCAAACACGGCACCCATCACGGCCTTTTCCACGTCGGGCATAAACTTTGTGGCACAGTACAGCCCCACGACCAACTTGACAACCTGTTCCAGCACCGTCGTGACACCGGACGGAACCATGTTCATGTTGCCTTGAAAGTAGGCTTTCAAAACGTTTGTGACGGGCACGAACAGCAATGCCGGTGCCACTATCAAAAAGGCCGTTTGCGTCTTGACGTTGCCTTGCGCTGCGGCAATCACGCCGGACAATACCGCCATCAAAATTGCGCACGTAACGCCGGATAATGCCAGCAGCAAAAAAGAAAAGCGAAACACCTTTCTTCCTTCTTTGGGACGGCCAAGTTGATTGTTTTCCGCTATAAGTTTGGATAATGCCGTCGGCACGCCCGCTTGCGCCACCGTCAAAAACAAAATGTAAGGAGGAAACACCAGTTGATACAGCCCCATGCCGTAACTTCCGATGACGTTGGTGAGGGGAATGCGATACAAAGCTCCCAAAATTTTTGCAAACAGTCCGCCCAAACTGAGCACCAGTGCTCCGGACAAAAAATTTCCCGATTTCTTCATACTGTATATAGTATGTTGCGGATAAATCAAAAATATCTACGACGGCAGGCTGCAGCATGTGGCAAAAACTTGAAGAGAAACTAAAGCCGTTGCAAAACAAAACGCATCAAGAAACAGTATGGCAACATCGTATTTGAGCCGTGGCAAGTCACAAAAAAAAATACGTTCCAAAGTGCCAACGCATTTTGAAACGTATCAAAAACAGTATTGAAAACAGTGTTGCATAGCACGAATGGTTACGTGCACAAATGCACAACCGTTACTTTGTGCACGCGGTGCGAAAACTAACGAATTTCCGATGCTTCGGGAAAACAGTGCTGATAAGTGGGATTAAGCACACGATAGCCTTCCGCACGCCCCTTGCCGGAGCGCAAACCGAAACGAATTTCACGCAATCCGAAATAACTTTTGTAGGTGGCCAACGTTTGCTCGGAAAACTGCGATTTGTGGCAAGCTAGCGCCTTCAAATGTAATTTGCGAGTTTTCCTAACGGCCACGTAACGGTTGGGACAGTGTGTAAAATAGTAGGCAAGTGTCATTTCCGAAACGCTACCCATGAACCCCAAACGGGCAGTCAATTTATCCCACGAGGCAACGAACACGGCATCCGTCACAACTTTGCCCACCGCAAGGTGATCGGGGTGACATTCCGAAGGCACAGTGTGATCGGGGCAAAACACCATTTGCGGACGCACGTCCAAAATTGTTGCGACGATATCGGCCATCATTGCACGCTTATCGTACTCTCCGCCGTCATGATATGGCAAAAAGCGCACGTCGGACACGCCCAGCAGCGCCGCCGATTCCAACGCCTCTCTTTGGCGAATTTGCACGATTTCGCTTTCGGTCAGCGAATGATCCAAACTTCCAACGCAACCGTCGGTAGCAACCAAAAACGTGACGTGCTTGCCCAAAGAGGTAAGTTTTGCAACCGTTCCGCCGCAAGCCACTTCTATGTCGTCGGGATGGGGTCCCACAAACAAATAGGTATCAAACTGCTCGATTTTTGGAACGGGAACGACTTTTTTCAAAATTGAAAGTATCATAAAACTCTCCCTTGCACAGGTGCACACTTTCCCATTTGTGCATCCGTTGGATTGACAATATTCTAGCACAAATAGTTACCAATGTAAATAGGCGTTGCGTAAAAGTACTTTACGTACGCCAATGAAAAAAAAGTAACACAAAACACTGACTGCACCACGCTGTGGATAAAAAGCCATCTGCCGGTACAAACAATTTGCAAAATACCACTTTCACTAAATACGGATTACCCGAAGTCAACAAACCGTTTTATCACGAAGCACATTTAGAATCCGACAATAAATGCGGAGTGCTAGCAATAAATATAGTTCTTCACTATTACTTTTTTGCTCGTACTACTTGTAGCACACTTGCCCTCTCAGTCGGCGGAGCCGACAGCTCTCCCAGAGTGAGAGCCAAGGGCGGCGGAGCCGCCGAGTGAAGAGTGAATAGTGAAAAGTGAAGAGTTGAAAGTTGTATAGTAAAACTGGACACATCGAAGAGTGAAAGATATAATACA
>CAZADD010000057.1:0-8562 GCA_964483825.1 uncultured Oscillospiraceae bacterium | reverse complement strand
CTCTCCCCAAGGGGCGAGCCAAGTGGGATGGTTGTCCCATTGTGGTGTGTGCTAATTCAAGTTTTTGAAAAAAAAGAAAGTTGGTACATCAGGCGGTTGTTTGTAAAAAAACGTGACACAAAAAGTAAAAGTGTTTCCACTAACGTGCCTCACCTTTTCACTCTTCACTTTTCACTCTTCACTCGTGCGGCTTGCCGCCCTTGGCTCTCACTCTGGGAGAGCTGTCGGCTCAGCCGACTGAGAGGGTTAAAAATGTCACCGCAAACAAGGCTCCTTTGTGTAAAGGGAGCTGGCACGGAGTGCCTGAGGGATTGTAGGCGACTTCGTCGCCAGTTAAAAGATAAAAGAGAAAAGAAAAGGATACTTTTTTGAATCTTCCCATCCCTTAGAAGTCAAAAAAACGCAACCTCAAACAAGGTGATACGTTTAGGTAACGTTATTGCAACGAGATTTTTCAAAAAAAATAGCGGTGCGAAAGGAAAAAGGTCAAAAAAAACTTAACCATATTTTACTCTCCAATCACACAAAAATTTGCGCAACGGAAGGTTAGCAATGAAAGCAAAACTCATTTCAGCATGGAAAATATTCACGACGTTCGTCAAAAAGAACGCCTTTTCATGCGCGTGTTTTTTGCTTGCAGCTTTGGTTTTTGTCACCGGCACGGTATCTTATGCCAAGTACGTCACAAGCAGTGGCGGTGGCGGCGGTGCATCGGTTGCCGGGTTTACTGTCGATGCAACAATCGACGGCGTAAGCGCATTGTCCTTTACCAACACGGATTTTTGGGGGCACAGTGCCACGGGTGACCAAGTTGCAATGAACGCTTTGCACTCCGTCAACTTTTCCGTTCGCAACTACGAAACGGACGACCAAAACAAGGTCACTTCCGTTGCGTCCACCAGAATGAAATATAATCTTGTGTTTTCCGCCCCCGTCAACTTCACGGAAAAACTTGCCTTGCAAGTGTTTGACGAACATGGCGCTGCAATGTTGCCGCAAATTGTCGTTTCCGATTTGATTTCGGCAGGAGATAACGGCACGTCGTTCAACACGGCAAATAGCGTCGACTACAACGCCACCGCTTGCAACGACCTCACCTTCAAGGTGACAAAAACGGACGGCACTTACGTTGCAACAAGCGGAAAAACAACAATTCGTTTGGAAAAGTACGCCAGAACAGTGGAACAATCGCTTATGTTCCGCATGTGGGATACTTCCAAAATTACAACCGAAACGAATCCCAAAATGGATTACGAAGGCGGACAACTTCAAACTCCGCTAACGGCCACCTATTCGCAAGAAGTGGATTACTACCGCATCATGATTGTGACGGATGCTTTTGTTTTGCCTGCCGGTACGGCCACGCAAGTAAAACACGCCATTCACCTTGCACCGGTTGGCGCAATTGACGATGCCTACATTGGCAGCTCGTTTGTCACCTTGCAAAAGGATACTAGCGGCAAAATAACGGGTTTTGAACCTATCAGCGAAATTTACGGCGGCACCAATAATATTTTCACTCTTATGAGCGTTCGCGAAAACGTTACTGACAACTACTACGCAAACGACACCTACACGGGTTCCGTCATAAAAACCGAAAACGATTCCTACAATCTTACGGAATTGCCCACGCAGTACACAAACGGACAAACTTTTTCCACAACGTCCAGTTCCTCGCAATCCAATGTGACGGAAACTTATCCGAGCGGAAGTTCACATACCTACGAAGAAACGTCTTATAACTACGCAACAAACGCTGTGTCGTGGAGCGACTACGCAGTGTCTTCCAATTTTACTGTTCCTACCGTAGCCAATCATAAAGATTCAAATACTACGGGCTTTGTGGGCGTAGCACGTCGGGATACTCAGTTTGATAAAAATAATTACGGAACATTGTTTTATGTGTACAAAGTGCCAGTCACAAGAACCGGGACAATTACCAACGTTACCAAAACTGTTATCAAGAAGTACGTAAATGAGCGAACCTTCGATTCCAAAGACATTGTTACGGAAAATACCAAAGTTATCGGCGTTGATACAAACGGAAATGTTCAAACAATAACAATGCAGGTGGAACGCAATGTTGAAACGACACAGAGCGGCGTGGAAACAGTTATAGAAACGCAAACTACGACATCCACAATTACTCAAACAATAACCCAAACGGGATACATTTACCGTGCTTACTATGTAAAAAGTGGAGAGAATCAACTATCATATTTCACAGGCGATGAAGAAGAATTGTATCTTCTTGCAGTAGATAGTTCTGGCAATATTATCAATAGTGGTGAATCTGGATATGCACAATACCATTTTGAAGATTTAACCCAATTCCCGACCGAATTTTTTGAGGAACGGTTGGATACTGCTGAAACTGGCAAGACAACGGACTATTCAAGAACAGAAAAAGAAAATCAATCCTTCAAAGAAGTAACTACCACAACGGAGTATTTCACTCGTGAAATTGTCCGCAACTACACCTACGCGGAAGTCACGTTGACGGATGTCACTTGGTGTCAACGCGACGAAAGCGGTCAACTTGTCACCGACGATAATGGCAATTCGATAGCCGCACAGTACAACGGAGACAATCACTTGAATTTCTTCACAAAAGAAAACGGCGTTGACGTTCAAAAGCTGTATTTGGCGCAGTGCTATTCCAAGGAATATCCGTTTTTCGTGAACGTGGTGTTCGAACAAGTTTTGGAATAAGCAGCCGCACAAAATTTGTACAATTTCGTTTGACGCAGCTACGTATTGAACGGTGTTTGTGCACAATTGCCCCAAAACAATCCGCTTTCACAACGAAAAAAACGTGGTTTTGCTACGTAAGCATCAAAAACGCATTCAAACTGCCGTTTAGCCCCGAAATATGCCGTTGCGGTGTCGTTCGTGTTCAAAACGAGTCTGTTTGTTTCAATGGCGTTTGAAAAACAAAAAAACAACTGTTTTTCAGGGGCATTTCGGCAATTTTTGCCTAAAAAACTAACAAAAGGAGGTAAAAAACGTGAAAAGTAAAAGCAAAATTCAAGTTGTTGCTTTGGCTTTTGCCATGCTTGTTTTTATCTCCTGTTTGGTAACGTTAACCTATGGCAAGTACGTTGTCAACGAAGACGTTTCGTGGGGCGACGACAAGTATTTGGACTACACTGTCAACTCGGTGTTCCAAGTGAAAAGCCAAGACGAGTTGTTCGAGGCCATCAACCAAGGTTACACCTACGTGCAGTTGGATAAGGAAATCGAAAACCCGTTGATTGTCACTCAAAAGGCGGAAAACTTGAATCGAGACCTGATTTTGGACCTTAACGGCATTGAAATTCAGCGTAACGGACAAGAGCCCATTTTGAACGTTATGGAAGGCGTGCGTTTGACAGTGTTGGATACTTCCGCCGAACAAACGGGCGGTTTGTACAACCCTGTCGGTTCCGTATTCAACATTAACGGCGGCACGCTAACCATTGTTACCGGCGCATTCGAAAGCGGCCCGCGGTACTCGGAATACTATTCCTACAACTCTTCCGTTTTGGCGCAAAACAATCAAATAACCAAGCGTACCGTTGTGGAAGATCAACCACAGAACGTTGTTTTTTACAATAAAAACGGCGCACAGCAAATAATGGAAGCCCCGATTATCAAATCGTATCCCACCAAAACCGGCGAAATCAAGTACAATCACGGTAATTTGTATTTTGATACCAATGTAACGAAGGGAACGGTCACAATCAAACCCGATACTTACTGTTACTATCGCACAAGCGAAAACGCCGCTAGTTCCGCAACGGAAAACACAATGGCAGATTGGTACTACACCTACTTTGTAACCAAGGACGACTACGATTATGCTTTTGCAGATTTGACTAAAAAACCGGAAGATAAATCTATAGAAGACTACGTGGAAATAACCATCTACGGCTACGAAGACGTGGTGAAAAAGGCATCCGAAATTAGCAATCAAAGTAACTACTACGCTGCAATTCAAATGTCTAAAGGTGTTTTGGATGTGCAAGACGGAAGTTTTTATCAATATTTCGGCTTGTCCAACACGGCTTGTGTCAATTCCGGCGGTGGTGAAATAAACGTCACACACGGTGTGTTTTCCTCTCGTGTGCCAAATGCAACGGAGTACAACGTTGGGGGAGTTATCGCAAAGGAATCGGATAAAGACGCTTTCCAAAACACGTATTTTGACAATTTCAACTGGTCAGATATTGTGCCCAATGATCACAACGGCGGTTTGGCAAGCAGCGGCGAAAGCTATTGCATTTTGAACTACGGCGAGGCACAAGTTTCCATTGGAAAATGTCAATTGTTCAGTAGCAACAACAACATTATTGGCATGCAAGGCGGAAAACTGTCCATTGGCGACGGTGCTTTCACCAAACAACTCACAAGCAAGCTCAAAAGTAGTGCAACCGAAGAGCAACTATCCGCAATAAGCGTTCACAGCGGTTCTTTGGAAATATCCAATGCAACTTGCACCGTAAGCGGCGAAAAATCTTGCGGCATAATTATGCAAGACGGCACGCTTTCCGTCAGCAATACTTCCTTTGATATTGATGGCAATAACGCCGTTGGTATTTATTCTAAAATTGGCAATACCGGTTCGTTTGTTGTTACCAACAGCGATTTTGACGTAGACGGTGACAAGGCTAAAGGAATTTATTCCATAAACGGTACGGTGCAGGTAATTTCTCAAAACGGCACTAACCGTATTGCCGTTAACGGTGACAATGCCATTGGTATCAATGTTGAACAAGGCGGTTCCGTCGTATCCAAAGGCTACGTGTACAGCATTAACGGTGCAAATTCCATGGGAATTTGGGCAACGGATTCGGCAAGCAGTATTGATATCGACGGCGGTTCAGTCACTGTCACGGGCGACAACACCTTTGGTATCAAGTCTTCCGTTGCGGGCGAAAATTTCACTGTCAAAAATTTGCCGGTAACAATGGAAAACGGTAATAATCAAGTCGGTATCTATTCGGAAAAAGGCACGGTAAGCGTTGCGGCAACGGATTCTGCAACAATCACCGTTTCGGGAAGCAACGGCAAGGGCATTTCCGTGGGAATCGGCGGCAACGTTGTTTCGGAAAACTATTCCTACCGACTGCTTGGCGAAAAGTCCTTTGGAATTTATTCCGAAGCAGGCACGGTAACTCTTTCTGGCGGCACAATCGACGTTGTACGCGGCATCGAAAGTTACGGAGTTTACGCCGTTTCGCAAGAACATTTGGAAATTGCCGTTGCCAATGCCACAATCAACGTTGGCGTTTACGAGACTGCGAATAAAACCAACACAACAACGGCGGCGTCTATCGGTGTGTTCCTTTCCAGTATCAGCACCGACAGCAAAATAACTTTGGACGGCGAAGTGTACGTGAATTCGTTGGAAGTGGGCGTTGCCGTTAACGGCGGTTCACTCACGATAAACGGCAATGGCAAAATTAAAACGGAAAGATCATCGGCCATTGCCATTCGTGGAGGCAACCTTGTTTTTGCCGAAGAAAGCGACTACGAGTTGACTTCTAGCAACACAACGGACCAAGACAGTAAAAATACTTACAATTTGACCGTTCCCGTGTTTGGAAAGAACAGTTCCGGAGCGTACGAAGTACAACACACGGACTACTGCAACACCGACGGAATCTACGTCAACGGCGGTTCTTTCACAAGCAACGGCAAATTGACCGTCACTCACACGGGACTGCAAAATGAAACTAGGGACGCTTACTACTACACCTATTCATCGCTAGTTGTCACAAGTTACGCTTTGCGTGTGTTGGGCGGCGACGTGAAAATTCACAAGGGCACGTTTACTGCAAACGTTGGCGGCGGCATTTATTCCGGAACAACGAATTTGAACGGCCAAGATTTGACCGGTAATGTCGTGTTGGGCACCGAAAATGCAACGTCGAACGATATAATTGTGGAAACAACAGGCAATTTGGTAGGGACCTACTATCACGCATTGGGCGGTAACGAGCAGATAGGCAGTTGGCAAAGCTATGAAAGTATCACCGGCGGACACGCCGTTGAAGTTAACGGCGGCGACATCACCGTCTATGGCGGCAAGTACACGGCGCAGTTCGGTAACGGTATTTTGGCCAACGGCAAAGGTAAAATAGATATCTACGACGGCGAATTCTACGGCTATATGAATGCCCCAAATCAAATTTGCAATGGAAAATCCGGTCCCTCTGCATTCTACGGTTTGAAAGTTGTCGGCGGTGCGCAAGTTCAAATATTTGATGGAACATTTGTTGGCGGTAACGGCGGTGCATTTGTAACCGGTGTTACAAGTGTAAGCAATAAGACTATTCAATCGCGCGCGACCGCAAAAGTATTGGTTTACTCGGGTACTTTTGGAGACGAGAATAGTCTTGACTCATTTAACGTGTACGACGATGCTATTGTTGTGTTTGGAGCCCACGGAAAAGAATATTTCAATAACGCAACAGCAAACGCTATCAGTAGTACGATAACCATGAATAGTAAACTTGATCAATATGGCAAAAGCGGTGCAACTATTGCTGTGAATGCGATCACTCAAAACTCTAGTAATAGGGTTGCCTCGACGATCTACGTCTATTATGGCACATACAATGGTTATTTCTATTTGGATACTGAGTGTAACTCCACATATTACACTTACAATTACAGTTCTGCCGTTGGATATGTTCAATACAATGATACTTCCGGACGAGAGATCAAAGGTGATCAATATAATCCGGACCCCAAATTCAACGAATTCAGTATAGAAACATTAAAGTGATTTGGTGAATATTTTAATATGAGCACACACCACGAAAAGTTGTGTGTGCTTTTTATAAGTGAGTTGTGTAAAAAATGATTGAAAAACCGCTGATTGCGTTGGACTGGGGTTTGTCGCTGGTCAGGCGTTAATGTGATGCCACGGTTGTCAACACTCTTTGCAAGTTGGCAACTTCCACAAAACACAAAATTTGTTTCAAACAAGGTGCAACCAACTGCGGCTGTACCTTGTTTTTTAGTTTCGGTCTTGACACAATCAAGGCGTTGTTGTATACTCATTTCAAGAAAGTTCGCAACGGAACAAGGAGGGAAACACTGTCATGGCAATGGAATTTTACAATAACGGAGATAGGTACGAAGGTGAATTGTATTTGGGCAAACGCCACGGAAAGGGTACCTACACTTGGGCCAACGGTACCAAGTACGAGGGTGACTGGGTAGAAAACCAAAAACACGGTTACGGCACCTACACCTGGCCCAATGGCATCAAGTACAACGGCGAATTCCGTAACGGCGAGGCTTGCGGCCACGGCACCTACACCTGGCCCGACGGAAATAAGTACGACGGTGAGTTCAAGCACGGCAAGTTTCACGGTCACGGTGTGTGCACTTATTGCGACGGCAAGTACGAAGGCGAGTGGGAAAACGATGAGCGTTGCGGACGTGGCGTTCACATTTATGCTGACGGCAGTACCTACGACGGTGAATGGAAAAACGATGAAAGATGCGGTCGTGGCGTTCTGTACTTCGCAAGTGGCGACAAGTACGAAGGTAACTGGAAAAATGACGCTATGAACGGCCACGGTATCTACACTTGGCCCGACGGCGGAAAATACGAAGGTGATTTCAAAGACGGCAATTTCCACGGTCATGGAGTGCGTGCGTATGCCGACGGAAGTAGGTATGATGGTGCTTGGAAGAACGACGAGCGATGCGGCCACGGCGTTTACGTTTATGCCGACGGAACAAAATACGATGGTGAATGGAAGAATGATGCCTTGAACGGCCACGGTATTTACACTTGGACGGACGGTGCCAAGTACGAAGGTGAATTCAAAAACGGCGAGTTTAACGGCTACGGCGTGCGTGTATTTGCCAACGGTATCAAATACGAAGGCTACTGGAAAGACGATATGGTGCACGGTCACGGTGTTTATTCTTGGCCGGACGGAAGCAAGTACGATGGCGATTGGAAATACGGCAACAGAACCGGTAACGGCGTGTTTATTTGGCCTGACGGTGGCAAATACGAGGGACACTGGGAAAACGATCAACGGTGCGGTCACGGCGTTCACGTTTATTCCGACGGCAGCAAATACGATGGTGAGTGGAAGGACGACGTTTTTCACGGACACGGTGTCAGAGAATATTCCGACGGCACCAAGTACGACGGAAATTGGGAAAACGGCACGATGAGTGGCCACGGCGTTTTTGTGTGGGGTGACGGAACAAGGTACGAAGGTCAATTCAAAGACGGTGATTTGCACGGTCACGGCATTTTGTACTATCCCGACGGAAGCAGTTGGGAAGGTGAATTTGCCTACGGCAACGCTGTGCAAGACTAAAAAATTTGCGTTTTGAAAAAACAAATAAGTCAAGCGGCGCATCAAAGAAATTTTTTTGGAAATTTCGTTTGATTGATGCAAAACGCTTGACTTTGTTTTTGTCTTGATATAAAATACATTTGTAAAGTAAATTTGCTTTACACTGCAACGCACGGAGGCTGATTATGGCGCTGACCAAACTTCAATTGTCGGAATTGCTTTCCACCTACGGAAGTTTGCTCACGCA
>CAZADD010000056.1:0-8871 GCA_964483825.1 uncultured Oscillospiraceae bacterium | reverse complement strand
CCGTTGACAATTATCGTTTGTTTGTTGATGCTGTGCAAATACTTGATGAAATCTTCCGTTTTTAGCACCACCGTTGCGGTGTTATCGCAAGGGTGAAACTTTATTTTGGGCTGTTGCAACAAGTCGGCATCCAACAAAAGGGGAATTTTGTTGCCTTGTTCGTTCAAAAATGCAAAAGGCGAAACGCTTCCGCGGTGCACGGATAAATCGACAAAGAGTTTTTCTTCGGTGGCAAATTCGAATTTTGCACACCCCACATACGATGCCAATTTGCGCATTTCGGCACGCTTATCGAAAGGCAAAACCACCAAATAGAAATTGTCGCTTTTTTTATCCTTGACGTACAAACTTTTGCACGACGCACAGTTTTCCACGTGCACAATCAGACGGGATTCTTCCGTGGTGACAACGGCGGGATGCCGCAAAAGCTGGTACGAAATGCCCAAGGACGATAGATAGTTGGTTACTTTTTCAATCATGCCAACATTATACGCCCAAAAGCAAAAACCGTCAAACGGAACCCACTGCAGTATCGGCTGAATAGAGATAAAGCATTATTCCTTGAAAAATTTTGGAGCAAAGCTCCTCACGGTAGTTTTTTGTTTGCAATTTTTGGGATTCTTCTTGGTTACTTAAAAAGCCGCATTCCACTATCACTGCCGCACACGGACTTTCTCGGCAAACGTAGAAGTCGCCGCCGATGGCTTCGTGCGTGTTGCCCGTGAAGCGGTTGAACACCGACTGCACACTTTGCGCCAACGCAAGCCCTTGCTCGCTTTCCTTTTGATAAAACACTTGCGGACCGCTCCTGGAAGTTTGTCCAAACTTGTTCATGTGAATGCTGATGACAAAATTCGGCATTGCGCTCAAAATGATTTCCTTGCGCTTTTTCATATCTCGCATTTTGAACCCGTCCGTTGCCAAGCCGTACAAACCGTCGTGCGTTTTGCGTGTGTACACCACGTTGAAACCGCAACGTACAAAAAGTTCGCCCAACGTTTTGGCATAATCCAAGTTGAGATCGGATTCTTTCACTCCGTCCGAAGACACCACGCCGCCATCCACACCGCCGTGCCCGGCATCGATAACGACGGTGAGATCGACAAGCGACACGGGACGAAAAATGTCCGCACAAAGCACAGCCATCAGCACACACTGCATCAAAACAAGCACGATCAACACCAGCATTACACGGCGCCTTTTCAACACAACTATCATCGCTATTTCTCCGTTCAAAAGTATTGTTGCAATCCTGATATATATGTTGCAATATTATATCATTTTGGGCAAAATTCGCCAAAAATCGCATTAAAAAGTGCAAAGTTATGCACTTATCCACAAAGTTATCCACATTTTTCCACAACGAGGTGGATAACCTGTTTCACGCCCATTATGAAACAGCACCGCCTCTGAGATACCTCTGAAAAAACCTTGCGCACGCCCAAAATTTCTTGCTTCGAAGCCACAAAAACACCGATAAATAGCCCATTCGAGTTGCGCTGTTTGAAACTATTTCACAAATAGTAACAGCAACTATTTCACAAATAGCAAGCGCACCACTTCTTTTGCTTGTGTGAATAGAACGGTGCAAACATGGAAACAATGTACACAACAATATACAAGGAGAACGAAAAAATGAGTATCAATCCTTTTGTCGAAAAACCGATAAAAAGAACGGATGAATTTTACGATTGGAAAAAGATGGCGTTGAAGCCTTACAACAAATTCGACGTCGATCCGTACACAAGAGTTCGCATAATTTTGGCTAACGGCGCGGAATTCGAAGCGGCATGGTTTTCGCACCAGTTTCACCGCCACTGCACAGACAACGACTTGCGCCGCGAACTTGCCGTTTTGCGCAGAAAAGAACAACAACAGCAAAAAAGAATTGCTTCGCTCAAACCCATCGGCGAAGGTATTTTGGAACACACCATCGGTTACGAACAACTTGCCGTGGATTTGACAGCCATTTTTGCCGCACGCGAAAGTGACAAATACGTTAAGCAAGCAATGGATTTTGCATTGCTGGAAGATTTCGATCACCTCTACCGCTACGCAGACTTGCTGGAAATGGACAAAGGAATAATAGCCGAAAAACTGGTGGGCGGCTACACGGAACTGATGCCCGGACGCCCCACAATTGCAGAACACCGCTATCCGTCCGACGAAGTGAAACGCTACGTCAACTTCAAAAAAGCATCTTCCTTAACCAAACTGGACGTGAACATTCTCACCGCCGCCGAGCAACAGACAATGAACTACTACATGAACCAAGCAGTGTTCTACCAAAACAAATTGGGCCGACAATTGTTCACGGAAATAGGTATGATAGAAGAACAGCACGTCACTCTTTACGGAGGCTTGAAAGACACCACTTGCAGTTGGTTGGAAGAACTTTTGATGCACGAATACACCGAATGCTACTTGTACTATTCGCTGTGGAACGACGAAACGGACGGCTACGTGAAAAAGGTGTGGGAAGAACACTTTAACGACGAATTGACACACTTGCACAAGGCCGTTGAACTATTGGAAAAACACGAAAACAAAGTGTGGCAGCAAGTGATACCGCAAGGAGAATTTCCCGAACTGTTGGCGTTCCATTCCAACATAGACTACGTGCGGAACGTGCTGGCAAACACGGTTACGCTAACCGCCAAGGGCGAAAGTTACGAATACGTGGAAAACATGAACCCCGACGCGAAATTTTTTGAATATCAGGCAGAAGTGAACAAAAAGGACAGCGAAGTGGCAAGCCACAATGTCATTTGCAAATATATTGCCGATAACGGAAAAGACTACCGCTACCAAACGGCCGAACACCCCGTGCAAGAACTGCGTGACAGAAAGCACGATAACGTATCGGTGGGAAGATGAAAAATCACAATTTCGACGACGAATACTTCTCCGACGTGAAAAATTTGCAAGAACAGTTGATTCCCGGACAATTTGCACCGCTAGACTTGGCTCTTTGGAACATTTCCGGCGCAGTTTGGGCACCTTGATTAACTAACAGCGTGCGTGTAAAACGCCAAATAACACACAGAAATATATGCGGTAGTTTTGCCGCAAACGACTTGCCGCAAAAACGAAACGCAAAATTCAACACGCACGCCCCAACACAACTTGCACTGTAGAAAACAACTGTTTGGACCGTTTGCGTTGATACAAGGTTTGTTTTGAATGTGCAAACGACATGTGCGGCGTGTTTAGTAGCAATAACCAAAAATAAAAACAGTCTCCCGTCGTTTGAAGAGAGACTGTTTTTTGTTAATAAAATTAAACCACATCGACTGTTTACACAAAAACAACAAGATAAATGTGTTGAAACGAAACGCACATGGGTACGCAGTTTGAGGGATTCAAAAAAATGCTACCGAGTAACAAAAACCGTCCCACAAAGGCACCTGGCAGGACGGCTAAAATTTGACTATTTCAAACCGTTTGGCATTGAAGAAAAAAATTCTAACCCCCAAACATTTGACACGGGGCCAAAATTCAACGGCTAATGACGGTCGTCGGAATCGAATACTTCACAAAAACGGGCGGGAAAGCTGTTTTGCATGCCCTTTAATGCTAGGTGGGGCGTTGTGCCGTACCCCAAACAGCGAAAATGCGCAACACCTTGCTGCCGTTCTTCGGAAACAAACGTTGTTATACTGCTTGGCGACGCACACATATGCTGCGCCAGCAACACGTAGGAAGTGTTCATCAAACGTGACATCAAAACGCTCATCAAGCCAAGGTGGCAAAAGCACACTATCGTTTTTGTGTTGGAATTTGTGACTTTGTAGCAATAGCCCTGCCGTTGGTAGCCGTGTTGAGCCAACAATTGGTCAAATTGATGAATGGTATCGGCGTATTTTTCCGTTGCGCCGGCAGAAACAAGCTCAGACGAATGCAAAAACTTGTCTCTATCGTACAAATAGGGATGTTGATCCATGTAGTCGGGCATAAAATCCCACGTGCAACATTGAACGGTGCCGTCTTGCAAAGTCGGGCTGCCGCCGAACTCTTGGAGCCAATCCAAAACAACGACTTTTTCCTTGGGATAACAAGTGGTTGCCGTTAAATATGCCCTACCCAACGGGGAAGAATACACGTTATCCACGGGAACGCCCTTCATGTACTGCGCCAAGGCTTGGGCCTGTTGCATTCCCACCTCGGTGAGACAATCGTTTTCGTAGTCGGGATCGCCGTGTCGTATAAAAATAATTTTCATTTCAATCACAAATTACATTCACACCGTTAAATTTTGCCACTTGTTGCGTTTTTTGCTAAATTACGCCAGTTGACATTGACATTTCGTTTTCCCAAAACACTTTGGCAACGAAATTCACCGACTGTGGCAAATAACTGCGTTATTTTTTGCCCATTATTTGTTTTTGTACAAATCCACCAAATTAAGCACCGTTTCCAATGCCTTTTGCATATCTTCTGCGGCAACGAATTCGTATCTACCGTGGAAGTTGTGTCCGCCTGTGAACAAATTGGGGCAAGGCAAACCTTCATAAGACAAACGTGCGCCGTCGGTACCGCCGCGAATGGGACAAATTTTTGGAGTTACACCGGCTTTTTCCATTGCAGCACAAGCGTTATCGATAAGATGTTTGTGCGGCAAAATCAGTTCTTTCATGTTGTAGTAGCTGTCCTTGATTTCCGCAACGACGGTTTCTGCGCCATACTTTTCGTTCAAAAATGCGACAGCCTTTTCAAACAGCTGTTTTTTGTCCTCGAATTTGGTTCGGTCGTGGTCGCGAATGATGTAGTTGGCAACCGCACCGTCACAATCCCCTTGCATATCGCAAAGATGGAAGAAACCTTCGTAGTTTTCCGTGTACATCGGGTTTTGGAAAACAGGCAACAAACTTTGCAATTCCATCAAAACCAAGCAAGCGTTGATCATCACGCCCTTTGCCGAACCGGGATGAACGCTTTTGCCCCACACCGTCACTTTTACTGCCGCAGCGTTGAAGTTTTCGTACTCCAACTCACCCAAGCCGCCGCCGTCAACCGTATATGCACCGTCGGCATCGAAGCCTTTCACGTCGAAAAAGTCCGTGCCGCGTCCGACTTCTTCGTCGGGGGTGAAAGCAACACGAATTTCGCCATGGGGAAGGTTGTTTTGAACGATTGTTTGCACCATTTGCATTATAACCGCAACGCCGGCCTTATCGTCGGCCCCCAAAAGCGTGGTACCGTCGGAAGAAATCACCGTTTTGCCGACACACTCGTTCAATTCGGGAAATTCCGTGGGAGAAAGCTTTCTGCCTTCGGCAAGAGCAATGTCGCCGCCGTTATATTGCGTCAAAATGGGTTTCACGTCTTTGCCGCTTACCGCCGAAGACGTATCCACGTGAGCAATAAAGCCCAGTTTGTAGCCCCCGTTTTTCACGTTGGCGGGTATTTTTGCATATATGTAGCCGTACTTTTCGTCCATTCTGGCATCGACACCCATTTGTTGCAGCTCGTCACGCAACAAGCGCAACAAATCTTTTTGCTTTTCACTTGAAGGATAACGTTCCACATCGGGAACGGATTCCGTATCGATTTTGACGTATCTTAAAAATCTTTCCAAAAGTTCATTCATTTGGATAACCTCCTGCGTTCAAAACAAACGCAATACTTTTATTACAAGAAATTTGTGCATAATTCCCCAATTAGAGCGTCAAGCACAAATCCACGAAAAAATTGAATTTTGCTTTTTACAACTTGGAACCGCGCTCTTCGTCCAAGTAGGTAGATTGCAAATCGGCAACGTGAGCGTACACGCCCAATTTGTACTTAGCAAACGCTTCGCTGGCAGCGTAACTGCCGCCACGCACGCGTTCGTCAAAGCCGCCCATGTGCCAATTTATTGCCATTGCCTCTTCCGCAGTGAGCTTGATAAATTGAGACACGATGAACACCGACTTTTCGCCGTGACCGAAGGGGAATTTTTCTTCAACCTTGAAAAACGGCTTTTTAACCCAACCGCTTTCTTCCTTGACGTTGCGATATTCTATCGAATAGAAATTGACCTTGCACACGTCGTGCAACAAACCCACTATCGCCAACGTTTCGTCGGAATAACGCTTGCTGTAGCCGTCGCCGAAATCCGCCTTCAAAAGTTTTACCAAACGGTGATAAACGTTCAACGAGTGTTGACAAAGTCCGCCTTCTTCCGCCATGTGAAAACGGGCGGATGCCGGGGCCGTGAAGAAATCGCTGTTGGTGAGATAGTCCAACAGTTTGTCGGCACCGTCACGCTTGACGTAGGTTGTGAAAATATTGATAAATTCGTCTTTGGCCGTCATGTTTCACCTCGAAAATTGAATTGTTTAGCGCACGAAACGTACGCTCCACCAAATGCATTATACACTGAAAATATTATTTGTGCAAGACCAAAATTTCAAACTTTTGCCTCGCGCAACTTGACGTAGCCGTATTTTTTGCGATAGGCCGACAAAAACGCCACAGTTACCGCAAGCGAAAGAGCTTCCGCCACCACCGTTGCAAGCCACACGCCGTCCAATCCCCAAAACAAGGGCAACACGTAGATGCACAAAATTTGGAACACCAACGTTCTAGCCATGGATAGTATTACGGAAATAAGCCCGTTGTTCAGCGCAGTGAAAAAGCAGGAACCGAACATATTGAAGCCAATAAACAAGTAGCAAACGGAAAACAAACGCATGCCTTGAACTGTCATTTCGCACAGGTCGGCGTTGTAGCTGAAAAATATCAGTGCAATGGGACGCGCCAAACTTATGGAAGACACCGACATCAGTACCGAAACGACGGCAATTGTCACCATCGATTTTGAAAACACATTTTGCATTTCCTTTTTGTTTTGCGCACCGAAATTGTAGCCCACTATCGGCGTGATGCCAATGCAATATCCAATGAAAATGGCGGCAAAAACAAACTGTACGTAGCAAATGACACCGTAAGCATCCACGCCGTCGTCGCCAACAAGCCCCATAAGTTGCTTGTTGTACAAAATTGCAACAAACGATGCAGCAATGTTGCTCAGCAATTCCGAAGAACCGTTGGTGCAAGTTTTTAGCACCACTTTGCCGTACCAATGAGGTTTGGAAAAGTGCAATTTGCTACTGTTTTTGCAAGAAAAGTAGATGATGGGCGCAACGGATCCAACGGCTTGGCTTATTGCAGTGGCCACTGCAGCACCGACAATCCCCCACTTGAACACGGCCACGAACAGCGCATCCAAAATCATGTTGGTGACACCGCTTGCCACTGTAAAAACGAAACCCAACAACGGTTTTTCCGCCGTGGACAAAAAGTTTTGAAACATGTTTTGCAACATGAAAAAGGGCAAACCGCACAACAAAATTATTCCATATGATATTCCCAATTCCAAAACTTCGCCTTCCGCTTCCATCCACAAAGCAAACGGACGAAGCAACAACATGCCCAAACCGCCTACGGCGATGCCGCTTACTGCGGCAACGCACACTATCAGCGTGAAATACTTTTGAGCAAGTTGGTTTTTGCCTTCACCCATGGTTTTGGAAACTATTGCCGTGCCGCCGGAACCGAACATAAAGCCGATTGCCGACAGCGCCATGATGAACGGATAAATAAGGTTCACCGCCGTGAAGGCATCTTGCCCCACAAAATTGGACACGAAAAGCCCGTCTACAACGGAGTAGACGGAGCAAAACACCATCATCAATATGGGCGATGCAACAAAACGCAACAGCCTTTTGTAGGTGAAGTGATCGGAAAGTTGAATCATAACCCATCCATGATACTGTAACACGCAAAAAATGTCAAACAAGTTTTGACTTGAAAACGTTTTTCCGCAAAACCTGCTGTAACACATTTTTTACAAAATCCATATTGTGAAGTAGACTTTGACGAAGTCGAATACAAAACCGAATACAATTCGGGAAACGGAGGTGAAAACATGTTCAACGGAATGTTCAACGACGACGGCTGCGGCGGCTGCGAAAAAGGCGGTTGCAATTGCACGTGGATTTTGTTGATTATTCTCTTCCTTTGCTGCTGTGGCGGAAAAATGAAGAGCTTTAATTTCAGCGTTAATCCCTGCTGCCTGATTCTTATTCTCGCTTTGCTCGTTTGTTGCGGCGGACTTACTTTCGGCTGCAACAAATAGCCCGTGTTGCGATACCGCAACAACAACCTTGTACATAACCAAAGAAAAAGCGGGAACGCATTTTTTGCGTTCCCGACAGTTTTTTGAAACAAATTGCGACAGCTGTGAACAAACTGTTGCACGACACCGCAAAACTGCTTTTTCTCAAAAAACAAGAAATATCCAAACTTGTTGCAAACGAGCATATTGGATGAGGTAACGGCAACTGCATTGGCACGCCGAACGTGACACACGGAAAGAATAAACAAAAGTTTGAACATCAACACCGATGCCCGACATAACGCACCGTCCACAATGATATTTGCCCTAACTACTTCCCCCATTGTTATTTGTGAAAATATAACGTATTATTTCAAAACGGCAAATAAATACGCAAAAACGTGTACAATTAGCGATAGTTTGGGTCAAAACACGCTTGCAAGTCGAAAAGTCAACAGTTATTTGTAAAAATAATCAAAAAAAATTATTGCGTGCATAATTGTCGGTGAAATGTTTAACAATTCTACTTGTAGTGCTGTCGGGAAACAGAGACCTACTACGATTTTCGTATATAATTTTCAATATGATTTTCAAAAAACGGCCGCATGTTTGTGTTACAATGTTCCACCTTTTCCGCTTGCAAGTGCGTTTCCGTGACAACAAGTGTTGACAAAACGGAAAATTTGGCATATAATAAACAAAAAACGAAATACAAAAAGGAAATGTGGGAGAAATCCCGTGTCCATTCGCCTTTTGGAGTAAACGACAGA
>CAZADD010000055.1:0-8891 GCA_964483825.1 uncultured Oscillospiraceae bacterium | reverse complement strand
GCAAAATGCTTTTCACAACGTCTTCGATGGTGATTTCGGAAACTTTCATATCCGCCGCATTCAAGCCGTGAAAGGCGTAGTCAACAACCTTTTGCAATTCCACTTCGTCGGCGTTAAATTTGATAAGCAAATTGTTGTTTTCGCGTGCGTAGTTCACGCGGCCGCCGAAAGTATCCAACTGTGACAATTCGGGATATTCTTTTGCCGTTACCGTCAACGTGCGCATATCGCCGAAACGGTGCTTTATTTCCGAAAGCGGCCCGTCGAAAATTATTTTGCCGTCCTCGATAAGTACGATTCTGCTACACAAGTCTTCGATATCTTGCATGTCGTGCGTGGTTAAAATTACCGTTGTGTTGTACTTGGCGTTCATTGCCTTGATGGCTTCGCGAATTTTTTGTTTTACAAGCACGTCCAAACCGATTGTAGGTTCGTCCAAAAACAAAATTTTGGGGTTGTGCAACCAAGCGGCGGCAAGATCGGCACGCATGCGTTGTCCCAAAGACAGCGTGCGCACTGCCTGATGCAAAAATTCCTTTATGCCCAGCGTCGTGCAAATGAATTCCATGCGTTCGTCGTAGTCGCTGTCGCTGATTTGATAAATTTCCTTCAAAACTTTGAAACTTTCGATAAGCGGAATATCCCACCACAGTTGCGTTTTTTGTCCGAAGACAACACCTATTTTTTGCGCAACTTTGCGGCGATTTTTGTAAGGTTCCACGCCGTCGATAAGCACTTTGCCTTCCGTTGGCGTTAAAATTCCGCACATCATTTTGATAGTCGTGGATTTTCCTGCGCCGTTGGAACCGATGTACCCCACAATTTCACCTTCGGAAATTTCCACATTGATGTGGTCAACGGCGACTTTTTCTTCGTATTTAGTGGAAAACAACGTTTTGAGCATACCCAAAACGCCATCTCCTCTGATGGGTTTTTTGAATACTTTTGTTAAATTCTCCAGTTTGATCATAAATTATAAATAGGTCGAGCCTAAATTTGAAAGCCGATTCTCTGCCCGACGATCCGAACATCGGTCTTTGTCATCAAATAGTTACAAAAATAATTGCGCCACGACTTTACCGGCACCCCGAAAAATGCAAACGGTACTTTTATTATACCCCCCCCCGATTGCATTCCCGTCAACGGAATTTTGGTGACTTAAACAATAAAAACTACAAATAAAACGAAAAAATTGACAAAATTGAGTGAAAAACCGTTAGTTATTCCCTATTATTTTTGAAAAACTCTTCCAGCTGTGCCAAAAAAGCCTTGGTTTGTTTGGGATTTTTGAGCACTACCGCTTGCACCGCTTGGTTATTTTGCAGCAATTGCGAAATAAGCGGACGCATGTTTTTGTTAAAATTCCAAATGTATTTCAAAAAGTAGGTATCCAGTTTTTCAAGACAGCCTTCGGCAATATCCTCGCGTTGTTTGCCGTTGTATTTGATGCGACGCAAAATTGCTCTTCGCATGCACAAACTGCGTTTGTAATCCAAAAAAATCACCAACGTGGCACGTTTCAAACGTTCCGTAAGATGACTTTTCCACATGCCGTCGATTATCCAATTTTCCTCGGCAATAAGTTTGCCGTGAATGGCTTGGCGTTCGGAAAATTCCAACATGTTCCAGTTGGGGTTCCACAGCAGTTTGTCCAAATGTACCACACTTCTGCCCAAAATGCCTTGCAGTTGGTTGGAAAAAGTGGTTTTGCCGCTGCCGGGGCAGCCGATAATTGCCACCCTTGCAAAATTCAGTTCCGAAAAATTCCAAGAGAGTTCGCTCATTTCAGCCTCTTTCGGAATATTCTTTGATGGCACGTTGAGTTGCACGCTCCACGTCCTTTTTCATGATAGTATCACGCTTGTCGAAGTTTTGTTTGCCTTTCACAAGCCCCACTTCCACCTTGACAAGGGCATCCTTAAAATAAATTTTGAGCGGAACAAGCGAATACCCCTTTTCCTTCACTTTGCCCAAAATGCGCATAATTTCCCTTTTGTGCGCCAACAAACGACGGTCTCGCCTACTGGCAACGTTGGAATAACTGCCTTTGTCGTAATTTTTTATGTGGCAACCTAACAGCACCAAACTTCCGTTTTCCACACGGCAGTAGGAATCGGCAAGGTTAACTTCGCCGTTTCGCAGCGACTTCACCTCGCATCCCACCAAATTTATGCCGCATTCCAACGATTCTACCACAAAGTAGTCGTGAAGCGCTTTTTTGTTAGTTGCAATAATCTTCATTTTTTACTTTCCCAAATAAAAGTTATTTGTTGCTTTCCTTCGTTTCTTCTGCCGTTTGATTGCGTTTTTTGCGCTTGTTATCCTTGCCAATTATAACCGCCAAAATAACGTCGCACACGAAGTACCCCACCAAAAAACCGATCCAACCGTAGTTAAGCATTTGCGGTGCTTGGTCGCCGAACACTATCACAGGAATGAAACAAGCGATGGATAACGACAAAAACACAAGCCCAATGATATTCACCCGTGTATTATGCCGCTTTTTTATGTTGACTATCAAATCGGTTAGCAACAATGCCATTGCTAACGCAGCCAAAACAACCGCTATCCACTTGATACTTTCCATTTTGCACCTCTTTAGTAAAATCTCAACAGATATTATACTATTTTTGTCAACTATAAGTCAATATTTTGAGACAAAAGAAAGTTAATTTTGGCAGTTTGAACGTTCACGTCGTGCACAATTACTTGAACTTTATCCCCCAAAGCGTACTTTTTGCCATCGGCAACCACACAGTAGCGCGATGGAACGTAATCCACGCTTGCACCCAAAGTGTCGACAGGAACGAACCCTTCGACGGTGTTTTCCAACTCACAAAAAATGCCACGTTCCGTAACACCCGATACGATGGCCGGAAAAGTTTGCCCGATAAGTTTTTCGGCATAGCGACACTTTTTCACGTCGTCCACCTTGCGCTCCGCTTCGTCGGCAATTCTTTCACGCGCGGAACTCTGCTTTGCCGTTTCTTGCGTCATAATTTCGTAGGCATCCAACGCTTTTTGCGTCATTTTGCCCAAAACTGCCGTCTTCAAAATTCTGTGCACTACCAAATCGGGATAGCGGCGAATGGGAGAGGTGAAATGACAGTAGCAATCGCTTGCCAAGCCGAAATGTCCTTGGTTTTGCGTGCTGTACTTGGCCTTTTGCATGGTGCGCAACGCAACGTCGTTCACCAAATTGAAGTAGGGTGTTTCGGCCGCTTGAACCAACGCATTTTGCAAAACGGAATTGTGAATTTCCTTGGAATGCTTAACGTTGATGCCAACGCCACGCAAAAGCGCAAGCAAATCGTTATATTTTTGTGCATCGGGTTTTTGGTGAATGCGATACACAAACGGATACTCGCAAGCGGCGGCATATTCCGCAACGCTTTCATTGGCGGCTATCATGAATTCTTCAATAAGTTGATGTGCAAAAGTGTGTTCGTAGGGAACCACGTCCACCACGTCGCCGTTATCGTCCATCACAAAGTTAACTTCGTGCGTTTGAAAATCCAAATTGCCACGTGCGTTACGTTTGCGTTGCAATATTTTTGCAAGTTTTCGCATGGATAGCAGCGATTGAACAACTTCGGGACAGTCACCAATTGCCTGACTGTCACCGTCAAACAACGCTTGCACGGCAGTGTAGGTTAGGCGGCGCTTGCTTCGAATAACGGACGAAAACACGTCGCATTCCGTAACTTTGCCCTTGCCGTCAATTTCCATAACGCAACTTAACGTGAGCCGATCGACACCTTCGAACAACGAACAAATGCCGTTACTTAACGAAACAGGCAACATGGGGAACACAGTTTGCGGAAAATACACGCTTGTTCCGCGCTTGAATGCTTCCTTATCGACATCATCGCCCGGCTTGACGTAGTTAGAAACGTCGGCAATGTGAACGCCCAAAGTGAACGAACCGTCGGCGTGTTCGCAAACGGAAACGGCATCGTCCAAATCCTTTGCGTCTTCGCCGTCGATTGTGAAAATCGTTTCGTTTCGCAAATCCCTGCGCAAAGCAATTTCTTCCTCCGATACCGTTTGTGGCAACTTTGCAGCATGCTTTTCGCATTCTTCGGGAAATTCCCTGTGCAAACCGAAAGCATAGGCAACGGAAAGGGTATCGACGTTCTTTTCGTCCGGGAAACCCAAAACTTGCACTATTTCGCCTTCGGGATTGTTGCGGTTGTCGGCCGGAAAATGTGTGATTTTCACCACCACTTTTTGTCCGTGCGCCGCATTCATGTCTTTGCCTTTCACAATAAAAACGTCGCTGATAAACTTGTTTTCGTCCGGTAAAACAAAGCGTGCACCGTTGGTTTTGTCGTAGGTTCCAACCAGTTCCGACATGCCACGCTTCAAAATTTTTACAATTTCGGCACAATCGGCAGTGCCTTCCACCCTGCGATACAAAACTTCGTCACGGTGAAACGCGCCGTGCGTTTTTGCGGCGGGAACGAACAAATCTTCGCCGTCTTCACGCACCAAAAAACCGAACCCCTTGGGGTGAGCGTCGAAAACGGCACGACCGAAATCGCCGTCCGTCACAATGCGATAGCGACGATTTTTCTCGTCAAAAATAATTTCACAGTCCTTTTCCAACTCCGCCAAAATATCGGCAACGATGCGCCGCTCGGCAGTGGAACGGGTTTGCAAAATTCCGCACACTTGTTTAAGCGTGAAAAACTCCGTTTTGAGGTTTTTCAACGCTTGTAATACTTGTTCTTTAAGATTCATATTTATTCACCTTCTTGGAAACCTACTTACAAATTTTTGCATATGCGCACACTGCAACTGCACGGCACAATTGTTGGCAAAACACCAATACTCTACCGATCGTGCGGCAATTTGTTACGAAAAATCACCGACGTATGCACGCAAAATCGACAATTTCAAAACAAACTTCAATTTTGGCACCGAATTTTTTTTCAAAATCGTTGGCTCGAAATCGACGCTTGTCGCACTGCCGTTTTCAGCATTGAACTTACAGGAAATTTCGACGCAACTTCCTTTCGATACTGTGCAACACGCAAGGTTTCCTGAAAAATTGCAAACAAAAAGGGCAACTGAACATATCAATCGCCCTTTAACATTCGTTATTTAGGTAGCACCTTGTTACAAAATGATGAACACAATGCAGCAAACGGCAAGCAAGCCGGCGCAAATGTACGTCCATCTTTTGAGTCTCGCTTCACGGCGAGAACCTGCATTCTTTCCGTAGTAAGTTTCGGAATCGTCGGATTTGGAATTGCCCATCATGGCTTCCATACCGTCGGAATTGCCTTTTTGCATCAAAACAACTACTATAATGAAAACTGCACAAGCAAGTGCTATTACTGCAAGAGCGATTTTTATGCCAACAACAAGATCTGTTACTGCATTGTCAACAAAAAATGAAAGAATATTCAACACAATTAAACCTCCATTTGTACAATGTGGCACGCGAAAAAATTGCGCCCACAAACTACGCTTGATTAGTATAGCACACTATTTTTGTTTTTGCAACTTTTTTGCACCATAAAAAAAGTTGTTTTGAGTTGTTTTGAGTTGTTTTTGAGTAGATTTTCCAAGTTAGTTCCACCAAACAATATAAATTTGAACTTAGCGTTCCCCAAAATGGGGAAAATTTTCACATTTCAACCTTTTTTTGAAAGGAAACGTTGTCAACCCCTGTTTCATTGCAATGCTTACAATTTTTCGCCGATTTGTCGCACCGTTTTGGAGTAGAATCTATTTTACCCAAAAATTTGGTAATTTTTCAATGGATGAAAAGGAACCTTTTGACAACAAAATTTATCCGTTTGTTGCCCCGAAATTCGATATAGAGCCTTTTTATCCCTTTTAGTCACATTGTTTGAGTACGTCTAACATTATTGATTTTTTTAACAAAATCTGCGCTTTTTTGATGGTTTGTTGCCCATTGAAAACCAGCCGTGCGACATCACAACCTGTTCACAAAACAAAACGGCAGACAATAAAATCCGCCGTTAAAATTCAAACCGTTCAAAAAGTCGTTGCCGTCTTTGCGGTAGCGTTAGCAATCGAATAGTTCGCTTTCCACCGCCATGCACAGTAAATGATACACACGAATGTGGTATTCTTGCACCATGAACGTTTCCGTTGCGGGTACCGCCAGCGTTACGTCGGCAACGTCCTTCAACGCACCGCCCTTTTCACCTGTTAGTGCAACAACCCTCATGCCTTTTGCTTTGGCCACTTTTGCCGCATACCCCACGTTTTTAGCGTTGCCGCTGGTGGAAATTGCAACGAGGGTGTCGCCGCTGTCGCCCAGTGCGTTCACGCTTTGCGCAAACACCATTTTTTCGTTGCAGTCGTTCAAATAGGCCGTGTTGAAAGATATCAAAGAGGTGAGGGGAATGCACTTGATGCCGCCTTGAAGGTTATCGGCCAAAAATTGCCCTTCTTCGCCAAACAAGTTGACCAAATTTTGCTTCAAACCGCCGTCAATTTCCCGTTTTAGCACAAACGATTTCAGCAATTCGCCGGAAATGTGTTCGCTATCGGCAGCACTACCGCCGTTTCCGCATGTCAAAATTTTTCCGTTTTTGGCACTGTCCGTCAAAATTTCTATTGCACGCACAATATCCTTTCTCATGTATTCACAGTCGCTGTTTCTTTTGAAAAAATCAGCAATACACCCGATTGTTCTTTCCTTCATAAGTTCTCCTTTGAAAACGGTACGGCTAACGGCGCTCTAACGAGCAGTCTGTTCTGCCTTTCCACAACGATTATACCCACAAAAAGGCACGTTGTCAATTACACGCGGGTAACTTTCTTCACGACGCAATCCAAGCATAAGTTAAGTACCGCGCGAGCAACAAAAAAGTGCCGAAAAATATCGACACTTTTTGAATTTATAACTTTATTTTTGATATTTGTTTGCCAAAACTATGAGCAACAGTCTGTTCTGTTGCACACAATGCGCTTGTTTGCACATTGTTTTACGTCACACAACAGGCAAAACGCAGTAAATGCGGAAAAACTATTCCTCGATAAGGCTTTTGCCCGTCATTTCGGCAGGAATTTCCAAGCCCATGGTTGTAAGCATTGTGGGGGCAATGTCGCAAAGAGCACCGTCGCGCAGTTTGCAATCGCGGCGACGTTCGTCCACCATGATGAACGGCACCTTGTTGGTTGTGTGTGCAGTGAACGGGCTTCCGTCTTCCGCAAGCATTCTTTCCGCATTGCCGTGATCCGCCGTCACAAACACTCTGCCGCCGTTTTGCAAAATACATTCAACAACACGTCTTACGCAGTCGTCCACCGTTGCAACGGCTTTTTCCGTGGCAGGGATGACACCCGTGTGACCAACCATATCGCAGTTGGCGTAGTTCAAAATCATCACGTCGTACTTGCACTTTTCAATTTCCACAAGTGCACGTTCACACACTTCGTTTGCGCTCATTTCCGGTTGCAAATCGTAGGTTGCAACTTTGGGCGAAGCGACCAAAACGCGGCTCTCGTTGGCATTGGGGGCTTCCACGCCTCCGTTGAAAAAGAAAGTTACATGAGCATACTTTTCCGTTTCGGCAATTCTCAGTTGAGTTTTGCCTTGTTTTGCAAGATATTCACCAAGGGTGTTTTGGTAGGTTTCCGGTCTGTAAGCAATATCGATACCTGTGAATTTTTCGTCGTACTGCGTCATGCAAGTCCAGTGCACCTTTCTGTTTTTGCCACGAAGGTCGAAGCCGTCGAATCCGCTTTGCGTGAAAGCTCTTGTCATTTCACGGGCACGGTCGGGACGGAAATTGAAGAAAATTACAGCGTCGCCGTTTTCGATTGTGGCAACGGGTTTTCCGTTTTCCGTGATGACGGTGGGAAGAACGAATTCGTCGGTGATTTCTTCGGCGTAGCTGGCGTTCAATGCGTCAACTGCGTTGGTTGCAGTGCGTTCGCCCACGCCAAGCGTCAACATGTTGTAGGCCTTTTCCACTCTGTCCCAACGGTTGTCACGGTCCATTGCGTAGTATCTGCCGCACACCGTGGCAATTTTGCCGAATTGCAATTCGTCCATTTTGTCGCTGAGTTGTTGAACAAAGCCCGCACCGCTTGTGGGAGATACGTCACGGCCGTCCATGTAGCAGTGAACGTACGCTTGCGGCAATCCTTGACGCTTTGCAAGTTCCAACAGTGCAAAAAGGTGCGTGATGTGAGAGTGCACGCCGCCGTCGGAAGTTAGCCCCATAAGGTGCAACTTGCCGTTAGTCTTTTTGATGTGATCGCAAGCGGCAATCAATGCCGAGTTTTCAAAGAAATCGCCGTCGGCAATGGATTTTGTGATGCGTGTGAGTTCTTGATAGATAACTCTGCCTGCGCCAATGTTCAAGTGCCCCACTTCGCTGTTGCCCATTTGTCCTTCCGGCAAACCTACTGCCAAACCGCTGGCATCCAATTTTGCCGTGGGATAGTTGTTCATGAGATAACGAACGTAGGGCGAACAGTCAACACCCACTGCGTTGCCTTTTTTCTCCTTCGAGAGGCCGTAGCCGTCCATGATGATCAATGCTGTTATTTTCTTATCCATAATATCCTCTTTCACGCAAGTAAAACGCCTTGCGTGTGAATGAATTGTCAACTTTATTTGTGAGCGTTAACCACTGCTGCAAATTTTTCGGCAACCAAGCTTGCGCCGCCGATAAGACCGCCGTCAATTTCCGACATATTGAGCAAACCTTCGGCATTTTTGTCGTTCATGCTGCCGCCGTATTGAATGTACAGTGCGTCGGCAACTTCCTTGCCGTACTTTTCTGCAAATACGCTGCGAACAAAACCGATAGCGTCGTTTGCTTGGTCGTCGGTAGCGGTAACGCCTGTGCCGATAGCCCAAACGGGTTCGTATGCAACGATAATGTTTTTCAATTCTT
>CAZADD010000054.1:0-8900 GCA_964483825.1 uncultured Oscillospiraceae bacterium | reverse complement strand
GCAGCGGCAAAATGATTTGGTACGGAACGTCCGCAGCAATCAAGGCAGCAAGATAGTTTGCACAAAACAACACAAAACACCTTTTCTTTTCGAGAAGGTGTTTTTTTGTTGTTTTTCAAAAGCAAAATTTTGCACAACTTTTTTCGTTATTCAACAATTTGCTTGCAATTAGTGATATACTAAAACTGCAATGGGCTATTATGAAAAGCAATGGCCCAAAATCTACCCCAAAAGAGGTGCAAAATGTCGGCAAAAGCGATAAAAAAGGAAATTAGCGCCGAAGACAGACAGTTCAATCGCAACAAATGGCTGTTCAGCGTGTCCGGTATCGGGCGCGACATGTCCTATCAGTTGATTGCGTCGTTTCTTCTAACCTACATACAATTCGGCATGACGCTTTCCATCGTGCAATTCACCACCATAAGTTTGCTTATCGGCGTGGTCGGGCGCGTGTGGGATGCCATCAACGACCCCATGATGGGTGCAATTATCGAAGGCACACACATGAAGTTTGGCAAATTCCGCCCGTGGATTCTTATCGGGGCGGTGCTGACGGGCATTATCATCATTTTGATGTTCAACGTGCAATCGCTTTCCGGCTGGAACTTCGTTGTGTACATGATAGTAATGTACTTGCTGTGGGAAACGTCCTTCACCATGAACGACATCGGATATTGGTCGATGCTTTCAAGCCTTTCCAGCAAAAAAGAACAACGCAACTCCGTCACCATGCTGACGGTTGTGTTTGCAGGGCTGGGCGCATTTATTGCACAAGGCGGCATTTCCTTCCTGTATCCCGGCAACGTGCGCCAAGCATTCAGCTGGATATCCATTGCCATTGCCCTGATATTCGTGGCAATGCAAGCAATAATGGTACTGTTCATTAAGGAACGCCCCCGTGCGCAAATGGAAGTTAACGAAAAAGTATCGTTAAAGCAAATGTGGAACACCATTGTGCACAACGATCAAATTTTGTGGATGACGCTTTCCATGCTGTTCTACAACGTGGGCAGTTCGTTGCTTGTGGGCTTGGCCTACAACCTGTACTACTTGGAAATTGGCTACGACGGAAATGCCATTGTATTCATTGCCATTTTTGGCGTGTTCAACATTGGTTCGCAGGTGTTCTACCCCAAACTTGCACAAAAATTCGGAAGAAAGAAATTGCAACTGTATTCCATCATTTTGGCGTGCGTGGGCTACTTGGGCATTGCGCTGATAGGCTGGTGGTCGGTTTTGCCCTTCAATTTGATAACGTTGAGCATTTTTGGCGTGCTGGTATTTGTGGGGCAAGCGCTGTTCTACATGGCAAGCATCATCAACATGACTAACTGCGTGGAATACAACGAGTACAAGCGCGGAGAACGCAACGAGGCCGTCGTTTCCACCTTGCGCCCGTTCATGGCAAAATTTGCCGATGCGTTGAAGTACGGCATTGTGACGGTTGTGCTGACCGTTTCGATGGTTTACGGCTTGTCGCAAAACATTTCCACCTTGGAAGTGCAAAAAGGACACTTCGATCGCCTTGACAAGGCTGCCGAACAAGGTGCCTACGTAGATGCAGTTAACGAATTTATCGTTTTGGCGAAACAAGACGGCGCAGACCTTGATGCGTTGACAACCCAAATGGATCAAAACGCCGCACTGAACGGCAAACAGTTGGATGCCAACTACGTTGTGGCAATGGGCGACGTTGCAATTTACCACCAAACGGCGGACGGCGAAGAATTTGTTGGCTACTTGCGAGATTTGGATGCAACTAGCTTTGTTGGCGGCGAAACCTACGTGATGAAAATAAGCGGAAAAGACGGCGACGGCAACACTTTCAACGCTGCAAACACACACTTCTACGGCGAAAGAACCATTTCCATGCGTATTTGGATACGTGCGGCAGTATCCGTCGTGCCGGTGATGTTCTTGCTTGCGGCGCTGGCCATCCAACGCAAAAAATTTGTCATCGACGAAGAATACTACGACATGATGCTTGCGGAAATTGAAAGCAGAAAACCCGCACAAGGCGAGCAACAACCGCAAGACAGTCAACCCGTGGCGGAACAAACGGCGGAAGAATAATTTTCCGTTTCCCGACAAAAAACTGAATAACTAAAAAACTCAAAAGCCATTGCAAAATTTTGATGCAATGGCTTTTTTCTTTGAAAACGCTTTTAAGTGTCTTGAACAAAATATTTTAGCTATATTTGCCGTAACTGTGCAAATAAAAAATGTTTGTTCCGTGTGCATTTTGAAAAAATGTCACTTAAAACAGCTAAATAAAAAACGGCAACAACGGAGCCACCGACTGTGCTGAAAAACACTTTGCCGCCAGCATTCAGGAAAGCATTTTTGTTCCGAAAAACACAACGATTGGCGGCGCAGAACACTGTCGTTGCCACTAAAAATTGCACGCAGCGGCAGCATAATGCTTGCGAAAAGCCTTGAAAAGCGTACAAATTTCACAAATATCCGTTTTTAACGCGCCTTTTTTACAGCTAAATATTTATGTAACCATATTTTTCAACCGCCTATTGTTTATCGGTGATTTTTCACCCCGAAACACTCCTCACTTTTTTTGCGGCAAGTAGGAAAACGCACGTCCTTCCTTTTCCGTCAAGCGACTGCGACCGATGACGAAAGCGCCGTTCGGAACGTCCTTATCCACCGTAGTGCCGCATGCAACGAAACAGTTTTCGCCCATTTTTAGCGGCGCAACCAAGTTGGCGTTACAGCCGATAAAGCAATTTTTGCCCACCGTGGTGCGGTGCTTGGTTTTGCCGTCGAAATTGACGAAAACCACTCCGCAACCGATGTTTGTACCCTCGCCCACTTGGGCATCGCCCACGTAGGAAAGGTGGCTTGCCTTGACGTTATCTTCCAACTTGCTGTTTTTCACTTCCACAAAATTGCCCACACGGCAACCGTCACCCACCACGGCGTTTTCGCGAAGGTGCGCATTGGGTCCAACCGTGCAATTTTTGCCCACTGTACTGTTGCAAATTCGAGAACTTTTCACCACTGTGTTTTCCCCGATTTCGGCATTTTCCAGGTAGGAAAAACTGCCCACCACGCAACCGTCGCGCAACACGCAGTTGCCTTTCACCACGGCAAAGGGCTGAATTTCCACGTTTTTGCCCACGGTGACGGTATCGTCCACAAAACTTTCTTTCAAAAATATCTCCGCACTACTGTTATGCGCAACGGTAGCAAAACGTGCAAGCATTTGTTAACCGTTCAAGATAATTTCACCGCCAACACCGTCATATCGTCCCGTGGGTTGCCGCAAAGTTTAAGTGCACGGTTCAAAATTACTTCGGCAATGCTTTGTGGGTTTGTGCACGAAGTTTCCGCAAACACCGCCGCAATTACATTGGCATCGGAAAAACAATCGGTTACGCCATCGGAAAGCAACACGGCAACGTCACCTTCCGCCAACGCTTTTTTGGTGACAGACGGCTTCATTTCGTCCAGTACGCCCAGCGGCAAACTGCTTCCGCAAACAATTTCCACAACGCCGTTGCACTTCACCAGCCCCAGTGGCGCGCCAAGCTTGATAAAATCCGCCAAGCCGTTGTACATATCCACCACGCAAACGTCCACGGCGCAAAAAACTTCGTTTCCGCTGCCCACCAACAAACGGTTGACGCAAGACAGCACGGTGTCGTTATCGAAGCCGGCACGGTAGAAATTTTCCACCAACCCTATGGACGTTGCGGACATTTTTTCCGCCTTGTCACCGCTGCCCATTCCGTCGCACAGCGCAACGATACACTTGCCGTTATCCGTTTTGATGACGGAATGCGTGTCGCCGGAAACCTCACTGCCCTCTTTTGTTACCGCCGCAACGCCAAAACTCACCGTGAAACGGGGCTTGACGGCAAGGTGCAAGTTCACCCACGATGGGCTTTCGGTACTTTCTTCCTTTTCCACAAAAAGATTTTGCCCCAAAAGTTTGGTTGCAACCTGCTCTACCGTGGCGTAGTCGGCATCATTCTTAGCAACGGTTACTATCACCGTGACAGCGGAAGACTGTTCCATAACAACGGCACCGCAACACAGCACGTTGTGAAACACAAGCCGCTCCACAAGTTCCTTTTCCTTTGCGCCGTCGTAGGATACTTTGCCTTTACAATCGGCGGCAAGGCGTGTTAACAGGTGGGAAACGCCGCCAAGTTGCTCGCCTAAAAGCAATTTTCCGTTGTTCACTTGCTCCACACGGTCGGAATAATCCTTGTAGTTTTTGCTTTGCAAATTTATTTCCGCAAGCAAAGTAGAAACACGGTCACACTTCAACGACAGATTTTGCGGAACGTCCAAAATAGTACACTTGCCACGCTGAACGGCACATGCGGAAATTTGCAACAAACTTTGCTCCGTTTCCGCCAAATTTTGCCGCCAGCAGCGCACTCGGGAAGTGCAATCCTTGCAAACGGTGTCGCAACACTGCCTAACGACGGCTTTTTGTGCGTCTTCAGGTGAAATTTCGCCCACCGACATGGCAAAAAACGCATTTTTCATGGAAAGAAAAATATCCGACAAGCGGTAAAGCTTTTTGGCGGTGTAAGTTCCCAACTTTTTGACGACGCTTTTGCCCACATAGCGATCTCGGTGCCCGGCAACACAATCTCGAAGATAGTTGTATGCCGAACTTGGCACCACGAAAAACACCACCGCCGAACACAGCGTGGGCACGAATGCCTCGACGGAAAACGTGCCGTGCAAACCGAAAAAATAGCACATCAAAACGTCCGTTACCACAACACACAGCCCTGCCACAAAACGGTTCAATCGCATTGCGGCAATGGTTGCCACGGCAGCGAACAAGCAAAACACACAGCAATCGTAGGTGCCCGTTGCAAGCAAATTGCCCAGCCCCAACAGTGCGGAACACACAAGCGTTTCGGTGTTGCCCAACACTTGCGCACAAAACAGCAAGCACAGCGGAACGAAAAAGTAGATAATTTCCAGTTGCCACAACGAAACTTGCGAAACGCCGTAACTTGCCACGGCAATAAAAATGCAAATGCACACGATTTCGTCGGCACCGGGGCGATAGGCCAAGCCTCGCACGAAAACGGCCCGAAAAAAGTACAAACTGACAAAACAAAAGGCGATTCCGCAAGCAGTGTACAACAGCTTATCGAACAAACGGAAGTAGTCTTCCGTGCCGTAGGCGCAGTAGAAAACGTTTGCAGCAATAAGGTACAGCAACAACAGCCACTTGCGAATTTTTCGTTTGGCAATTTTGTGCACGACGACAAAAATAAGTACGACAACGGCACGAACTGCGGCGTAAAATACCGCTTGCCACCCGAACACCGCCGCTGTGGCAACGTAAACCGCCCCGCACAAGAACGGATTGACGGAATACAACGCCCCCACAAACATGCCGAAAGACAGTGCGCCATCCATCACCTTGCCACAGCACAGCGAACCCAGCGCCAAAGTGACGAACAAAAGAATTTGGTTTATTTTGATTTTTGCAGACGAATTTTTCTGCCCGTTGGTTTTTGCAACTGCCATTTTTCACCTCGCCCCACCATACTACAACGGCAATGCCTACGTGTTTTGGAATAAAATGACAAAACGTGCGATTTTTTGGAACCGAACTTTTGGGAAAGTTGCAATGCGGCATGGGAGCAGTGGCGATTTTTCAAAATAAGAGGGATGAAAATTTGAAATTTTTTACTAATTTAAGAGTACAATTTGATTTGTTGAAAAACTCGTCATCACTGTTGCGATGCCCCGAACGGCAAACAATAAAGCATTGCAAGTGAAAAAAATGCTCAATCAACATTTCAAAACAATACAGGCAATTTTTGACAAAAAAAAGCTTTAACCGCTAAACAATAAAATAATCTTATATTAGATTTTTATCTATACTTGGTAGTTTTCCTTTGTGTTTTGGGCATGACATTTTGTCCAAAAACCAAGCGAACAACTCTTGGAAGTGCGTTGGTAATAAAACAAAAATGACAATGAGTGGGTGTTGGGGGCAAGATAGTTGAAATTTTGATGCAATAACTTAAAATTTCAGCTTGCGACAATTCAGGACGAAATTGTGTTTGTAAAGTGTGCTGCACAGCAGCTCTATAATTTCAACAAACCAATTTCAAAAGTTTTTTTGGAAAATATTGCTCCGCAGTTTTATTATTTTCAACAAAACCAAATTCAACGCTGAAATTTTGTTAATCAAAAAATTTTGCACACCGCAGTTTCAAATTTTCAACTATCATAATTCAACACCAAAATTTTGCCCATTACAAAATTCTGCACACCGCAGCCCCAAATTTTCAACTATCATAATTCAGCGCTAAAATTTTGCCTATTATAAAATTTTGCACAGCAAACATGCAAGAATGCTTCCGACAAAATTGCACAGCAAAGCGATGGGCACGGCAAGGCCGGTGCGTTTCACCTTGGTGCCGGAAAAATAAACGCTTGCCACGTAAAATACCGTTTCGCTGCTGCCCATAATCACCGATGCACAACGCCCAACGTAGCTATCCACGCCGTGGTTTTTGTACACGTCGGAAAGTATTGCCAAGCTGCCGCTGCCCGTGAACGGCCTGAGCAAAACAAGGTTCACCACCTCGCCGGGAACACCGATAAATTCAAAAAACGGTTGCAAAAAATTAACGGCAATTTGGTTCAATCCGCTGGCCGAAAACACATTGATCATCAAGAAAGTTGCGGCAAGGCACGGGAACACCGAAATGGCCAAATCGAAGGATTTTTTTGCGCCGTCCACAAATGCACCGTAGACATTCACTTTGTGGATAAATGCATAAACAAGCACTGCAACTAACAAAATTGGTACTATATACGTCATTTTTTTGCACCTTTGCGTGTTGCGACAAGTTGGCGCATGCGTGTTGTTTGGCATGCTTTTTTGTTGGGTGAACGGCACAGCAAAAACACCAAAACTACGCCCAAAACGGAAGTGAAAAGCGTGCAAATAAAATTGGGAAACACCACGTCGGCGGCGTTGGTAGAGCCGAATGCCGCACGCAAACCGATAACCGTTGTGGGCACAAGTTGCACTCCGCTTGCATTCATCACGAACAGCATCGTTCCTGCGAAAGAGAGTTTTTCCACGTTTTCCGTCAACTTCAACGCTTCCACTGCCGACGGTGTTGCGGCATTTCCCACGCCCAACAAGTTGGAGGCAAAGTTCAGCGAAACATACTGCGACGCTTGATCGGGCAAGTTACCGTATAACACCTTGTTCAGCGGTTGCAACCGTTTTGCAAGCTTTTCCACCAAACGACATTCTTCCGCCACACGAAAAATACCCAACCACAAACAGTACACGCCACACAGTTCCAGCGCCGTTTTCAATGCTTGCGAGCCGCTATCCACGCACACCGAAAGCACGCTTTGGGGATTAACGGCTGTCATGACGGCCAAGGACGCCACGGTTATAACGGTCCACACGATATTCATATTGCTATTGTAGTTGGCGTTTCGCCAAAATATCCCAAAAATCGCAGCACGAAAACAATTTGCACTTGCAATGCTGCAAATTGCGAACATCGGCACGCATTTGGAATAGTGTAAATTTCAAAAATCACCGCAATGTTTTTCGCCCTTCACTCGGCGGCGCAGCAGCCCTTGGCTCTCACTCTGGGAGAGCTGGCACCGCAGGTGACTGAGAGGGCAAAAGCAACGATAAATCGCTGCAGTGAAAAGATAAGAGAGAAAAGAGAAAAAGGATACTTTTTTTGAAATTCGAATAGTTGTTTTTTTGACAAATAGACTAGCAAAAAAGTGTTTTATTCTTCCGTTTTCACTACAACCACCTCAACTTTTTACTAGCGACAAATTCGCCAACAATCCCTCCGCCCAGCTCCCTTTACACAAAGGAGGCTTTACTGCGGTTGCACTTTTTTGACGTTTCTATTACTAAAACAATCTGTGAATTGTGATATTGTTTGCATTGCGAACTAGAAACGTTTAACTAACGCATCCGCAAAAAAGGCGTCCCTGTGCAAGGGAAGCTGGCACGGAGTGCCTGAAGGGTTGTAAGCGACTGCGTCGCCAGTGAAAAGATGAGAGATTAAAGCGAAAAGAAAAGGTGGCGTTAATGAAACTGTACGTTGTGGTACATTAAAAACCATCAAAAAAGTTTTCAAAACGCAACCTTAAACAAGGTTACTTGGTGCAAATGAAGCAAACTGTTTACAAAAAATGTAACATTGTGTATAATAATAGTTGTGGCGATTGGAAGTTTTTCGACCAATTCCGTATTTGACACAAATACCAACGAAAAGTTGAAAAAGTAAGCAGCAAAAATTAACCGCAAAAGCAAAAAAGGTTTTGCAACAATGACAAAAAATTTTGTCACAACAGTAAAAAATATCGCAACGATAAAAAACTGTGTTTCAGCGGCAAAACTAACAACCAAAAGCAAAACTCACACGCTTTGCAACGGCCCCAAAACAACCACAAGCCAAACACACGTTTTGCAATGACAAAAAAATAAAAATTTTGCCTAAACGATAAAAAATATGCCACACACAGCATCGAAACAACAATAACTGCAACGGCAAAAATTAACCTCAACAGCAAAAATTTTTTGCTACAACGAAAAGAAAACAAAAAATTTGTTCACAGTGGCAAAAATCTTGTCACGGCAGCAAAAAATCATATCACAGTGGCAAAACAATATTATAAACCAGCCGCAAAAGCAAAAAAACAAAAATTCACGTCGCAACGGTAACATTGGCCCACGTGCGACAAAAGAAGGTGCATCATGAGCAAAAAACCCTACTACATCACAACACCCATCTACTACTCCAGCGGCAGTTTCCACCTTGGACACTGCTACACAACGGTTATATGCGATGCCATTGCCCGTTTCAAGCGCATGGACGGTTTTGACGTGTTCTACCTTACCGGTACCG
>CAZADD010000053.1:0-9146 GCA_964483825.1 uncultured Oscillospiraceae bacterium | reverse complement strand
ATGTATTATATCTTTCACTCTTCGATGTGTCCAGTTTTACTATACAACTTTCCTCTTTTCACTTTTCACTATTCACTCTTTCACTCGGCGGCTCCGCCGCCCTTGGCTCTCACTTTGGGAGAGCTGTCGGCTTCGCCGACTGATAGGGCAGAAGCGGCAATAAATTGCCGCCAGAGAAAAGATAAGAGATAAGAGAGAAAAGAAAAGGATACTTTTGCAACCTGTGTTGTTTTTAGATAGACAAAATAGAAAAAATATTTTGCACGCAAATTTCTCTCTAACCCACCAACAAGGTAATGCTAACGAAACCGCACGTTTAAGTATGTTATCAATAAAAGTGTTTCCACTAAAGTCACCACAACTTTTCACCATTCCTTTTTCGCTCTTCACTCGGCAACGCAGTTGCCGCTTGGCGTCCCTGTGCAAGGGAAGCTGGCACGGAGTGACTGAAGGGTTGACCATTAACAGCAATATGATGGCGCAAGTTACGGATGTTGTCACGCATTTTTAATAGTAAATGTTCACAAAAAGTCACAACAACTTTTAACCCTTCACTCGTGCGACTTGCCGCCCTTGGCTCTCACTCTGGGAGAGCTGTCGGCTTCGCCGACTGAGAGGGCAAACGGCCGACTTTGTCGTCCGAGATAAAAGATAAAAGAGAAAAGAAAAGGATATTTTTGAAATTTTATAGTTGTTTTTGACATGCACGGCAAAATTATGTACGGCCAAATTACCTCTTGAATTATTCCTCGATTTGTAGTATCATGAATGTTAACGATATCAAAGCGGCGTTGCGACCTTTCTTTTGATTGCAACACAGTGGGAATATTGGAAGAAAAATCCGTGGACACAAACGGCCACAGCGCCACGTGGGGACGGATTCAACAAAAAACAAGTAATTTGAGTAACGAACAAATATGCAACTGCTGCACAAACAAGTAGTTGCAGCACAAAATGCGAGGAGAAAAAATGGAACAACAAGACGTTTTTATTGCCTATCACGGCACGTACAACAACAACGGTTCGCTGGCCAAAGCAAAAGAATTGTTCTACTTTTTGCAATCACAAGGGGTCAAATGCTACTTCTTTCCCAACCAAACTAACGATTATTTTGCAAATACGCCCATTGCGGCACAAAAATCTCACAAATTTTTGTTTGTTTGCAACGGAAACGTGGAAGTGAAAGAGGACGGAACCATAAGCAACAACGGCGTTTATCAGGAAGTGACGGCGTTTTGGAATTGCATCTACGAAGGAAAGCGTCAGCGTGGCGACGCAAAAGTTTATGCCTACGACGGATTTTCTCCGCAGCGGGCAAACGATTTGCACCTTGCCTTTCAAGGCGTTGCGCATTTCGACGAAAGTTTGTCGTCGCCCGACCAATGTTTCGACGAAGTTTTGCGGTGGGTGCTGGGTTCGGCGGAAGAGGAATCGGACCCATCGATGCAACAAACGGTGGCTGCGCCCGTTGGTAGCACGGTAAACGTTTCCGAAGGAACCTCGACGGAGCTGAAAAAGGTTTTTGTGCGCCGTTCCACAATGAACAAATCTTGGAATTTACGCAAAATGATAAGCGTTGCGGAAAAAATTGAGTGTTTGGGCATTTCCAACAACGAAATGACGTTGAAAATGGATGCCGAAACGCTGTTCGAAGCGTTGAACAGAGGGGCGCAAATAGAAGTTTTGTTTTTGGACCCCAACGGCAAAAATACGAAATTGCGTGAAAAAGAGGAAAAACAGGTAAAAAACACCATCGTCAACAACACGAAAACTACGCTGAACTACATCATGCGCATCAAAAAACGCAACGAATACGGCAAAGTTTATGACAACTTGAAGGTTTTTGTTTACGACAGCATTCCACGAATGAACATGATTTTCATTGACGGCACGCATTTGCTGTTACAGTACTACGCAAACAGCGTTCCCGGCGCAAGCAACCCGTGTTTTTACATCAAAAAACAAGCGGACAATCAAATTTTTGATTTCTACTACAAGCAATACAAACTGATTCGTGACAGCGGAAAGGAGTTGAAATAACCATGATAAACGACGCAAAACTTAACTTTATGATAACAACAATCCAAAACGCCTACAAAAAGTTTGGCGTGTTGGATAAAAATTCGTTGGTGGATAAGGCCGCCTACGACCTTGTAACTTCCACCGATTTCAACATAGAGTCATATATCATCGACCAAATTAAGCAAGCCTACCCCACCGATAGAATTTTAAGCGAGGAAACAAACAGCTCCACCGTTGTGGACCAATGCACTTGGACGATAGACCCCATCGACGGCACCTACAACATGGCCAACGGGCTGAAAATTTACGGAATTCAGTGCGCCGTGTACATGGACGGCAAATTGGACCTTGCCGCAATGTACTTGCCCCATCTTGACGAACTGTACTGCGCCAAGGCAGGGTGCGGAGCCTACCTAAACGGCGAAAAAATACAATCGAAAGCGGCGCCGCTGGACCACTGCATTGTAAGTTTTGGCGATTTTCCCCACAGCCGCCCTGTTGATACGGAAAGGGAACTGCGCTTGATTTCCTCTTTGGTGCCGCAAATTGCACGAATTCGCATGTTTGGTGCCGCTTGCGCCGATTTTGCTTTCGTGGCGGCAGGAAAAACGCAAGGCACGGTGCTGTTCACCAAAAACAAGTGGGATATTGCCCCCGGCATTTTGATTTGTCAAGAGGCCGGCGCATTCGTGAGAGGCGTTGACGGCAAGTACGACGAGCATTCCGAAGTGGTTGTTGCCGCCGCATCCGAGGAACTGTGCAACGCCATTGCAAACGGATTGAAATAGACTGCATTTTTGATTTGAAAAAGATTGTTACAAAAAAGACCTTCCCAAAAGATGTGTTTAATTAGGGATTTTTCTAATAAAATATCTGATGAACGCTTTGCTAAATTATCTGCAATGTATGAGGTTGAGCAAAAAGACCTTCAAGCAAAGGTAATTGAACTTGAAAAAACTATAGGTGACGAAAGCGAAAAGATAATCAACGTGAACTACTTCCTTGACCTTGCTAAAAAATATTGTGATATTCAAAAGCTCGATTGTGAAATTATACGCACCCTTATAGAGAAGGTTATAGTTAATAAAGCAGAAAAAATTGATGGCAAGCGTTGTCAAAGAATTGAAATTAAATATATAGGAATTGGCTCAGTTTCCATTCCAAATTAAAAAGGTATAGCCGTGATTTGACTATACCTTAATTTTTAGGAATTAAAATCCCTTATTTGCACCCTCTAAAGGGAAGGTTTTTGTGTTTTGGATAGGGTTTTTGTTGCGTTTGGTTGGTTAAATTGGCGATATCTTTCGTATCGTTGCCGAAAGCGTTGCCGTAAAAAAATAAAACACACGCACCTAACAAAAGTCCTGTTGAACCATCGGAATTGCCGTTTAGTAGTGAAAACAGGCAATAAATTTCCATAAAAGTGCAAAATTTGCACTTTTGCCGCAAACATAAGGTGCAAAATTTGCACTTTCGCTATTGACAAAAAGTGCAAATGTGGTATAACTCAAGGGAAATAAAGGAGATGAACTTATGTCGACTCTCAAAGAACTGCGAAAAGCAAAAGGATTAACCCAAGAAAAAGCCAGTGCCCTGCTGGGAATATCACTGCGTTCGTACAAAACTTACGAAAACGACGAAAGTAAAAGTGGAACGATGAAGTACAACTATATGCTGCAGCAACTGGAAAAATGCGTTCTGCTTGACGAAGAACACGGCGTTTTAACGCTTGATGACATCAAAAACGGGTGCAAGTCTGTATTGGACGAGTATCCGGTTAAATATTGCATCTTGTTCGGCTCATATTCGAAGGGCACCGCAACGGATAACAGCGACGTTGATTTGCTGATTTCAACAGATATAACAGGGCTCAGGTTTTTTGGTATTGCCGAACGCTTGAGAACTGCACTAAAAAAGAAAGTGGATTTGCTTGATTTGAAGCAGTTATCTGAAAACGGCGATTTGATTGATGAAATATTAAAAGACGGAATAAAAGTTTATGAACAACGCGAAAAATAACGAGCATTATATCGACAAAATATTGACGGATTTGTATTTTATTGTGGAACACATGGATGGCGTAACAGTTTAATCTCTTGGCGAAAATGCCGTACTTTTGGATTCGATGTCTTTTCGTTTGATTCAAATTCAAGAAAACGCCAAAAGACTAACGGACGATTACAAAACTGCGCACAACATGATACCGTGGACGGATATTTCCGGATTGAGAAACCGCATAGTTCACGACTATGGCAATGTCGATTTGAATATCCTGTTTTCCACGTTAACACAGGACGTTCCGTGGCTGATAACGCAATTTGAAAAAGCCAAGTGAAATTTCAAACGGCTCAAAACCAAATTTAATAACCATGCTTAGGGGTGCGAACTTTTAAGTATGGTTTTTGTTTCGAGGGATGTCTTCGTGCCGTTATCGAAGCGTTCGAGTTGAAGCAACAACGGCTGCAACAATCGTTTAGTTTGCACTTAACAAACCCCCTTTTTCACCCCACGAAAAAGTATTTTGCACAAAAAAAAAGACTACTACCGGTGCAACAATCTTTTGTTTTGCGTCAATAAAAAACTGTTTTTCTTTCCCCTAAAACATTTCACATAATAAAAAAACTACCGCCTATCCGCAATCGTTTAGTTTGTGCCTAAAAAACTTTTTTCCGCTCCACAAAAAACATTTCACACAACAAAAAAAAAGACTGTTGTAACAGTCTCTTTTATTTGTGACAAAAACCTACTCATTTCTAAACTTGTTTTGCATCCAGTCTTCCACCAAGGCGCAAATTCTGTCAAGGTCGTCGGCAGTGTAGTAGTCGATGTAAATTCTGCCCTTGTTGCCGTTGCCTATTGCCGAAACTTTGGTTGCAAAGGTGCGTTGCATGTTGCCCACCAATTCGTGCAATTCCTTGCATTCCGCAACCGTCGGCTTTTCCTTGACGGGTTTGGGGTTCAAAAATTCACGAACGCATTTTTCCATTTCGCGCACAGTCATTTGATTGTCGCAACCTTTCAGCGCTAATTTGTACTGATGTTCTTGCGGAACAACTACCAGCGTTCTGGCGTGTCCGGCGGAAAGTCTTCCGCTTTCAATCAAATCGATAACGTCGTCGGAAAGAGTCAACAAACGCAGCGTGTTGGCCACGGCGGAACGGCTTTTCCCGATTCTATCCGCTGCAACTTCTTGCGTCATGTTAAATTCCGTCATCAAGGTGCGAATGGCGCGGGCGGCTTCGATGGGCGTCAAATCTTCACGCTGCAAGTTTTCAATAAGGCTTATTTCCTTTATTTCTTGCGGTGTGTAGTGGCGAATTATTGCGGGAATTTCCGTTTTGCCGGCAATAGTACTTGCACGGAAACGGCGTTCACCGGCAATGATCATGTATCTTTTGCCAATGGGCGTAACAACGATGGGTTGAACCACGCCGTAGGTTTTGATGCTTTCGGCAAGTTCGTTCAACGCTTCTTCATCAAACTTTTTGCGCGGTTGTTCCCGGTTGGGGTCAATTTCCGTCAAGGAAAGTTGCACGACGCCGTCGCCGCTTGTTTCGGGAGTAACTTCTTGTGCCGGTTTTGTCAATTCTTCGATATCGTTCATTCCCATAAGGGAAGCAAATCCTCTTCCTAGTCCCTTGTTAGCCATCATTTGTCTCCTTCTCTTTCCAAAAATTGTTCAGCCAAAGCCTTGTAGGCCACTGCGCCTGCACAGTTGGGTGCGTGCAACGTTATGGGCACACCGAAACTGGGCGATTCCACCAACTTGACATTGCGGGGCACGGGCACGGAATACACCGTATCGCCAAAATATTTGAAAATTTCCTGCGTCACTTGCTTGGACATTGTGGTGCGAGTGTCGTACATGGTTAGAATAACTCCGTTTATTCTTAGCGGTGCATTAAGCCGCTGTTTCACGATTTTTATCGTGTTCATAAGCTGGCTTAAACCTTCCAACGCGAAAAATTCGCTTTGAATGGGGATGATAACCGAGTCGCTTGCAACAAGAGCGTTAAGCGTAAGCAAACCTAAACTGGGCGGACAATCCACAAAAATGTAGTCGTAGTTATCCTTTATTTGGCTCAAAGTGCGCTTCAATGCACTTTCGCGCGCCGTCATGTTCACCAAATCCACTTCCGCTGCGGCAAGGTCGATTCCGCTGGGCATCATAGACAGGTTGTCGATAACCGTGGGCAAAATTGCCTGTTCGGCAGTGCAATCGCCCATCAAAACGGAATACGCCGAAAGTTCCAGCTTGTTTTTTTCAAACCCGAAACCGCTTGTTGCGTTGCCTTGCGGATCGAAATCGATAAGCAACACTTTTTTGCCCGTCATGGCAATGTAAGCCGCCAAGTTTATTGCGGTGGTAGTCTTTCCGACGCCGCCTTTTTGGTTAGAAAACGAAATAACTTTTCCCATACGAACACCTTTACATAATGATACAAATAAATAATAACACAAAATCCTCACTTTTTCAACAATATTATGTTTTTTTGCAAAAGTTTTGTGCATTGCGTTGTTGAAAATAAGGAGATAAACCTGCGTGAAACAGAAAACAAAGCTATTTGTGCGTGGATGTCGGTTGAAACATGACATGTTTTTGCATTTTGAAAAGCACATGTGCCGAATGTAAATGATGTAACCGTCTAGAAGGCAACTCGTGTTTTGGAAGCACAAACGAAATATTTGACTGCGGCAAGTGCCCCTGACAAAGAATTTTTAGCGAACAAACACCATTAAAAGACGGCAAAATAGCATACTATCTATTCTTACACAAATAAAATTTAACCGCAAAAATCGTTGATTATATATGTAAATTTCTGTTTTTTTTCAATACACAAGCCCCCAAAACAGTTTGATTGTGTGCCACAGTTGAATACTACCGACAAAACGCCGTGTTAGTTGCCGAAATTGAGTTTCGAGTAAAATATTGGAACGCAAAAACCTTGCTACAACAAAAAACGGTGCGGTTTTTGCAGTGTTGCGTCAATCTGTTGAGATTTTTTGCGCAAAGTGGTACAATACAAGCAAAAGCGAGGTGACAAAATGAATTCCACCATTGTGGCCCTTTCCACGGCTCGGGGTCGTTCGGCAATAGCAGTTGTGCGCATGAGCGGCGACGACGCATTGGAAATTGCAAAAAAGTTTTTTTCGCCCTTCCCGGATAAGCCCAACTATTTGAAAGTGGGCACTTTGCACACGGCACATTTCGACGAACACGCAATGTGCGTGTATTTTGCCGCACCCCATTCCTACACGGGGGAAAACACGGTGGAGTTTCACTGTCACGGCGGCACTGCCGTTTGTGCGGCGGTTATCGAAACGTGTTTGCAACACGGCGCCGTGATGGCGCAAAACGGAGAGTTCAGCAAGCGTGCGTTTATTAACGGCAAGCAAAACCTAACCAACGCCGAAGGTATCATCGAAATGATAGATGCCGAAACGGCTTCGGCGGCAAAAGCCGGTGCCAATTTGCTGGAAAACAAACTGGGCAAAAAAATTGTGGAATTGCAAACGACGCTGCTGGATTTGCTTTCGGCTTGCGAAGTTGCGTTGGACTACCCCGAAGAAGACCTTGAACTGCCCACCAACCAAACGGTGGCCGTCACTTTGCAAGAGGTTACGGAAAAACTGAACCAACTCATTGCAACTGCGGCACTGGGCAAAATTGCCAAAAGCGGCATAGACGTTGCCATTGTGGGGGCTCCCAACGTGGGCAAAAGCAGCCTTTTGAATGCGCTGTTGGGCACCGACCGTGCAATAGTTTCCGACGTGAAAGGCACCACTCGCGACACCCTTTCCGAAAGCGTTTTCTACCGTGACGTAAAGTTCAATTTCGTGGATACGGCAGGACTGCACGAAACGGCGGACGAGGTGGAAGCGGAAGGAATTTTGCGTGCCAAGCGTGCGGCGGAAAATGCCGACGTGGTGCTGTACTTGGTGGACGACCCAAGCGACGAAACAACCTTTGTCACCGACAAGCCCGTGCTCAAAATTTTTAACAAAAGCGATTTGTACGCCGTGCCGCAACTGCAAAACGGACAGCTTGCACTTTCGGCAAAAAGCGGAAACGTGGAACAGTTGAAGGAAACTTTGTACAACATGTTCAATGCCGGCGACATTCAAACGTCCGATTTGCTCATCACTAACGAACGCCATTTGCAATGCCTGACTACTGCCGCACAACAGCTGGAAACGGCAAAAACGGCAACGGAAAATTCCACGTTGGATATTGTAACGACGGCCATCCGTCAAGCGTGGGAAACGCTGGGACAAGTGACGGGAACAAGCGCACAAGAGGATGTCATCAACAACATTTACAGTAAGTTCTGTTTGGGTAAGTGACGGAATACTTGCGTAAAACGACAGTTAAATTGCATTTTTCGGCACGATTAAGCGTCGAATTGTGCAAAAATTAAACTAACTAAACAGCAACAAACCAATAGTTCAAAAAAAGGAAAACACATTGAAAAACTTTGACGTGATAGTAGTAGGCGCAGGCCATGCCGGTTGCGAAGCGGCGTTGGCTGCCGCAAGATTAGGGTGCGAAACGTTGGTGCTTGCAACCAACTTGGATACCGTTGCTTTTCTTGCGTGCAACCCCAGCATTGGCGGAACAGCCAAAGGACAAATAGTTAAAGAAATTGACGCATTGGGCGGAGAGATGGCGGTGAACGCCGATAAAAGTCTGCTTCAAATGCGCATGCTCAACCGTGGCAAAGGCCCGGCAGTTTATTCGCCCCGTGCACAGGTAGACAAAAATTTGTACCATGTGAACATGAAACAAACACTGGAAAGCACACCGCACCTGACGTTGCGTCAAGGGGAAGCGGCAAGCATCGAGCCCATGCCCGACGGACGGTTCAGCGTTACCACTGCGGTGGATTTAACCTACACTTGTTCGGCAGTTATTTTGTGCTGCGGCGTGTACTTGAATTCTCGCACCATCGTGGGAAAATGCGTGAAAAACAGCGGTCCCAACGGTTTTATGAACGCTCAACTGCTGACGGAAAGTTTGGTGAAATTGGGCTTCACCGTGCGCCGCTTCAAAACGGGAACTCCTGCTCGCGTTAAGTTGCAATCGTTGGACCTTGAAAAGACGGTTGAACAGTGCGGAGAAGCGG
>CAZADD010000052.1:0-9451 GCA_964483825.1 uncultured Oscillospiraceae bacterium | reverse complement strand
ACGTAGAAGTGGAAAGTTTCTACGAATTTAACAAAAAAATGTATCGTTTGGGCAAGAGTATTTTCAACACACGTTACTCAATGTACGTTTCTGTTGATAACGTTCGACTTGCTCATCGAAACGAACCATATCCCACAATTCAAGGCGTGGTGCAAAGCGTGGCAGACTACGGCACAAAACAATATTCTTCCGTAAAATTGAGCGATAGCAGTAGTTTGCTTGTGGAAGACAAGCTGCCCGTGGGAGAAGTTGTAACGTTGGCACTTGATTTGGATAACGTCCGTGTGGGCGTTGTTGATACGGAAATAATACTCTTCTAGCGGAGGAAATAATGAAAAATAAAAAACTGACACTAGTTGTTTTGGTGTTGTGCGTTGTATTGTCGGCTTCGACAATTTTGTGTGGCTGCAACTATGTGGCACCTGAATATGCCGATGTCTATGTGACGACTGGCACAATGTCAAAACTGTTGGCAAGACAAACTTCTTTGAAGTTCACCGACTACACCGAAGACGACGAATACTTTGGAACCAGCGTCGTGGTGGACGTAAGCAAACAAAAACAAGAATTCTACGGCTACGGCGCAACATTAACGCACGCTTCGGCGTATTTGCTTATGCAAGAGGGCGCAGAAACCACTGCCGACGAAATTTTGCGAGAACTTTTTGGCGAAAACGGCGCAAGATTGAACCTTGTTCGTATTCCCGTGGGCGCAAGCGACTACATAGAGGGCGACACGTTCTTCACTTGTTGCGACATTGACAACGTTTTCAGCGAAGACAAAAATTTGGAAAATTTCTCCATAGCAAAGGATGTCAATATCATTGCCGTTTTGAAAAAGATACTTGCGTTGAACCCCGATGTGAAAATTTTCGCTTGTCCGTGGTCTGCCCCCGCTTGGATGAAGACTGGACACAACCTCATTTTGAAAAGCGAACTTTCATCCGACTATTTCGACACCTATGCCGATTACTTGGTTAAGTTTGTGGAAGCATATAAGGCCGAAGGTATCGACATCGACTACATGTCGTTGGTCAACGAACCGTTCGTTGGCAATGTGGGGTATCCTTGCATGGAAATTAACGAATTGGATGCTATCGACGTTAGCCGCAAACTCAGCAAAAAACTTGCGGAAAAGAGTTTGGATGTAAAATTATTGGGTTACGAACATAACGCCGGCGACAGCGCAATTGACTATGTGGATATGACCTTCAAAACAAACTACCTCAACGGTGTCGCTTTCCATGGTTATACCGACGTTAAAACTGCTACAGTTGCGGAAATGTGCCAATATGTGTCGGAAAATTATGCAGGCAAAGAAATGTTTCTCACGGAAATCACCGAACACTCAGGCAGTAATGACTTTGCTAGCAACCTTTCGTATGCCGCCCGTTACACAACCGTGGATCCGTTGAACTACGGATTGAACGGTTCCATGTTCTGGAACCTGGTGCTTCGTTCGGACGGAACGCCCACACCCGTTTCTCACAACACGGCTTGCTACGGCGTGATCGACTTCGATTGCGATGACGACGGCAATTACAGCTACTTTAAGCGTAGTGCTTGGTACGCAATGGCGCACGTGGGCAAGTTTGCCTATCAAATCGACGGTAAATATCCTGTTTCCGTCCAAACAAGTGTATCCAACGACTCGCTGATTGTGGCAACGGCACTGTACAGAGCCGATGGCGCAGTGGTTGTGACGGTAGTCAACGTCAACGACCAACTCAGCGAAACGGTTCACATCGTGTTGGGCGGAAAGAAAGTATCGCTGGAAGTTCAACCGCAAAGTGTTGTCACTTTTGTGTGCTAAGGAGGCAGTGTGATGAAAAAGACCATGAAGATAGTTTTGATCGTTTTGTTGGCTACGCTTGCAGTTGTTTGTTTGGTGGCTTGCAATGAGTACAACAGGACCTACACATTCACGCCTTACACGGCATACGAAATTACCAAGGTGAATATCACCCAAACGGGCAGAACGGCCTGCAACTACACGGTTACTTGCGATATTGCACCCAGCAACAGTGCAAAAGTGTATATCACACATTACGACAAAATAACCTCGGACGACGCTGCTGTCGACTACATCGCAACAAACGGTAACTACGTTTTTGATGCAGACGTATCCTTTGCATCCTACTACATCCACGTTGTAGACGGTGAAAAAACGGCAGTGTTGCCCATGACTCGTCCGCAAATGACGCCGACGCTCACAGCCAACGGAACAAGTAACGTTTTGAATTACAACTTCGTCAAAGGAACGTCTTGGAGTTCTTTCTGCGATCCTACTGGCAAAAGCGTGTACAAAAGTTCCAAAGACACTTTCGATGAATCAACAGCTACGCTTGTTGCCAAAAATGTTGCCATTGCCTATGCAGATTCTACAACGGATATTGCTGCAAACGACGACATGCCTTACTACTATGTGGTGCTTTCCGCCAAAAACGGCATTGTAACCTATGTCACAACTCCGATAATTTGTGTTGAAAAGGCGTTTTCCGGCATGAAGGCTTCGTTTGAAATAGTCAACGGCGTTGCTTCACTTAAAATAAGCGGAACAAGTCTGTTGGGCGGAACTTTGGCTGTTGAACTTTACAGCGCCGACACTACTTTGGGAAAAGTAGTGGAAGTTTTGGGCGACGAAGTTAATATTGTTGCAGGACACCCCTTTGCGGCATCCATCGATGTCTCCAAAATTCTGAACGGCGAAGTAGGTGCGGGAATTTGGTACGACGTTAAAATCGCATCCTCCTTCGGACAGTTCGATGTTTTCACCGAGAGTGCCGACATGATGCAAGAAATTTTGAGCCAAGGCGCAAAATTTGAATTTAAGGAATGGAACGGTTTGTTGAAGGTTAACTACGGTTACGGCGCGGATTTCGTCGTTACAAGTGTGAGTATTCAAGACGTAGAAGACATCCCCACCTTGATTGTAAAGGGCACCAGCATCGACAGTGTAAAATGTGTAAAATTGCATGCCGATGCAGAATATGGTCCCAAGGACGCTAGCGGAAGCAACAAACATCATCAATATTGGGATGACGTTTCTACTACGAAAAATGAGTTCGTGTTCCGCGTTAAGCTGACGGACCTTCCCGTAGACGGCGAAACCTGGTCGTGGTTCCACGTTTATGCCTATGACGTTGAAAATGCGTCTAACAGCACAACACCCACAGGAAAAAGTGATTTGAAGCGTGGCGGTGTGTTGAAAGTGGACCAAGAATTTGTTTACAACGGCGTTGTTTACACTGTCAAAGCATGGACGGAAGGCTCTGATGTCGGCACAGGACTTGCTATTTCTACAAAAGCTGTTCAGGAGTAGATTTATGACAAAAATTATCAAAACAGCGTATAGCGGAGCACGTTTGGAGGATGCGTCCTTCGGTTCTCCGTTCGACGGCGTCGTAAATGACGTCGTCGTGCGCACAAACAAAACATATCAAACGCACATGGGCTTCGGCGGTGCGTTCACAGATACCGCCACGGCGTGCTACTACGCTTGCGACGAAGAAAATCGAAAAAAAATAATTGATGCCTACTTCTCGGAAGAGGGATTGAACTACAATCTTGCAAGACTCACCGTTCATTCTTCGGATTTTTCCGAAAAAAGTTACAACTACACCACAGGCGACGATATTTCCACTTTTGATTTTTCTTGTGAAGATGCCGCACGTGTGCCTTTCATCAAACAATGCATGGAAGCGTCAAAACAAGGTCTAACTTTCTTTGCGGCACCTTGGTCCCCTCCGTCTTTTGCAAAAACAAACGGCGAAATGTATCACGGTGGCAAGTTGAAAGACGAATATCGCTCTTTCTGGGCGGAATACTACGCAAAGTATCTGTGTGAACTCAAAAAGCGCGGAATAGTGGTGTCCTATGCCAGTGTTCAAAACGAACCGGAAGCAATTCAAACGTGGGAATCTCGCGAAGTGGATGCATTCGAAGAGGGACACGACATTGTCGACTACCTTGCACCTGCTTTCAAAAAACACGGCTTGGATGTAAAATTCTACTTGTGGGATCACAACCGCGACAGAGTTGTTCGCCGCACGATAGACACAATGTCTGTTCCCGGTGTCAAAGAACACGCTTGGGGGGTTGGATATCACTGGTATTGCTGCAAAAGGTACGAAAACTTGTCCTATTTGCACGAACTGTTCCCCGAACTGCACATTTTGTTGACGGAATGTTGTGTGGAACTTGCACACGATTCCACAACGGGAGAAGCTGTGAGTTGCGGCTTGTGGCACAACGGCGAACGCTACGCAATGCAAATTATCGGCGACTTGAACAATTGGTCGGAAGGCTACATCGATTGGAATCTTGTCGTGGACGAAAACGGCGGTCCCAATCACGCGGCAAACTTCTGTGAGGCTCCCATAATGTTGGACGGCAAGGGCGGCGTGGTGCTCAACCCCAGCTATTGGCATATTGCCCACTTCTCGAAGTTCATTCAACCCGGTGCAAAAAAGGTTTTCTGTGCCGGTGGCGCAGATTGCATTCATCAAACGGCCTACGTCAACCCCAACGGACAAAAAGTTGTGGTGTTGCTTAACATCGGCGACAACGACGTGAAAACAAACGTCGACGTGGACGGCAAAATTTTCGGTTTGACATTGGAAAAACACTCAATCGTGACGGTGATCGAATGAAAAGACGCCTAAGAACGTTGCTTGTGATCATTGCCGTTTTGGCTGTGTTTCAAATTGTTGCGGGTGCACTGTTGTTGTCTTGGACAGTCACAACGGAAAAGTCCTACACCTACGTAACGGCAACAATAACGGAAATTCAAACGGAAAAGCAACAAAACGAAGATGGCGACGAGTACTACACTGTGAAATCCATTTCGGTGGCCTACACAAACAACAGCGGCGAAAGCGTGGTGGCAACACTAGCTGACTTCCCCTATTCGTTCGAGTTGGGTACCGTTTTAGAATGTCGCTACACGGATAATCCACTGTCGCTTTCCGCCAAAACTACTGATTGGTTCACTCCTATTTTCACAATCTGTTTGGGTGCTGTCTACGCAATAGGCGGGACGTTACTGTTTGTCTTTCGCAAAAATTTTGGTTTATATGCTTTGGAAGACACCGAAAAGGGCAATTTCGAGGAAGAAGAGAACGATTGGGAATTGGAAGACGAGCAATCAAATGAAATTTTACAGGACGAAGATCCTGAAAATTATAATTAAAAAGGAGAAAAATTATGAAAAAAGCAAAAATTGCTATTCTTGCAGTGTTGTGCTTGGTTCTGTGTTTGTGCGTAACGGCATGTGCGCCTCACGAACACGTTTACGACCAAATCGGCAGTGACGAAACAACTCACTGGTACTACTGCGCAGAGGATAACGAAAAGGACGAAGACTCCATTGGCGGTCACGTCGATGAAGATCTCAACGGAAAATGCGACGTGTGTGATCACACAATGGCAATTCCGTTCAACGTTGCGATCAGTGGCAAGGATACTGACGGCCAAGCCGTTTCTTTGAACGGCTACACCGCAACAATCACAAACGGTTCCGTCACTGAAAACGTTATTGTCAAAAACGGAAAAATCGTGTGGAAAAATGCCGCAGACGGCACCTATACGTTGTCTGTTAGCGGTGCAAAACAATTCGAATCCGCAACTCTTGTTATTGCAAACGGTGCGGCAGATGCCATTGTTTTGAACGAAGTTATTCCTGTCGAAGAAAAAATTGCACTAGAAACATTGGAAAGCGTTCCCGCACTGGTAGTTGTCGGCAGAATCGACAGTCAACTTGCTCAAGCAGGTTGCATCAAGCTTCATGCAGATGGCAACGGTGCACACAAATACTGGGACAACGTTTCCGACAGAAGCGATGCCTACAAATTTATAGTTCCTCTCAACGAACTTTCCGTGGACGGCACACCTTGGTGGTTCTTCCACATCTACGCTTATGCAGAAGCAGAACCTGCTGCCGATGCAACACCTGTCGGAAAGCAAGACCTGCCTTTGGGCACCATCAACTACGGCGATGTTCGTGACTACGACGGAATCCGCTACACCGTTATCAACGACAAAAACAGCGGACAACTTGTTATTCAACCTACGTATATTCCCGCTGCAATCGAAATCACTTCTGTGACGGTAGACCAAACGGACGGCATCAAATTAGTTGTTGTGGGTACGTACGAAAACGTACCTTGCATCAAAATTCATGCAAATAACAGTTCCGAAGCTAAATTCTGGAATAACCTTGCAACCGAAGAAGGAAAACTTTCCTTCAGCATCGATTTGACAGAACTTATGTCCGACGGCGATTGGTACTGGTTCCACATTTATACCTACGAAGAAGCCAATCCCACAGACAACACTTCCGGCAAGCAGGACAGTGACCTCAACAGAGGCAGTGCACTCACAATCAAACAAGAGTTCCAACACGACGGCATCCGCTATGTCATTCAAGCGTGGAACGACGTTGGTGATGGTCTTGCTATAAACGCAAGTGTAATTCCCACAGCAAAAGTCACCGTAACGTCAGTTGCAGTTGACACGGAAAACACTTCCGTATTGGTAGTAAAAGGCACCTACGAAAACGCATCTTGCATCAAATTGCATGCAGATGCAGACTATGGCGATCCCAAAGTGAAACATCATCATTATGGCAACAATGTTTCCACAACAGAAGGAGAATTTGAACTTCACTTCGATTTAACTCAAATTCCCGCCGACGGAACACCTTGGGCATGGTTCCACATCTATACCTATGATGTTGCAGAACCTACCGATCTCGAAGAAGATGCAACGGCATTCAACCTTGAAAGAGGCAGCATTCCTGTTGGCTACAGCACCGACTACAACGGAATTCGCTATACGGTTCAAGATAACAATCAATTCGTAATTCAACCGAAAGCAATTCCTGCCAAAATTGACATCACTTCCGTAACGGTAGACGAAGCGGACGGACTCAAATTGGTTGTTGTGGGTACTTACGAGAACGTACCCTGCATCAAAATTCATGCAGATCACGATTCTAACCATTTCTATTGGGATAACATTGCTACCGATGCCGGCAAATTGGAATTCAAAATCGACTTGACGGAATTTGTTTCTGACGGCAAGTGGTACTGGTTCCATGTGTACACCTACAACGAAGCTAACCCCACGGACAATGCTTCCGGACAAAAGAACGGTGACCTTAACAGGGGAGATGCGCTTACAATCGGGCAGACTTTTGAACTGAACGAAGTCCGTTATACTATTCAAGCATGGAACGGCACCGGCGACGGTCTTGCCATAAACGCAGAAGCAATTACGACAGAATAATCGTTTTCAAAGTTTTTCTGACAATGGTTTGCGCAAGGTGTAAGAAGTGACAACATTTTGAACAGCGCCTTGCATCCGAACAAATCACAAAAACATCAAACACAAGGACACAGCCAAAAGGTTGTGCCCTTTTGTTTGTATGGCGGGCATATCGATGCTCTGTGGTGAAAGTTCGCTGAGGCGTAGTTGCCGACGAACTCAAAAGCGACGACCAATGTTTATGTTGTGAGGCATAGGCCAAAAGAAGGGATAGCGAAATCGTGGCCTGACGAACAGGAAATCGGTACGAAGGCGTAATAGGCGGATAAGTTGACCACAAACAACGTAACGAGAATATTGAAAAAGCCTACAAAAGAGTTTGCACAAACAAAGGTGTAGGTGGAGTAGACGGAGTTACAACCAAAGAGCTTGAAGAATATATGAAAGCGAATTTCGGTGCATAGCCATTTCAAATTTGTTACGGCTAAACCTGTCTAACTTGTAGACAAGAACGTAATCCAAAGCCTTTTTATCGCTGTCTTTCGGAATTTTTTGAAATTCTTCACGATTGTCATTCGTTCCCGTCGTGGCTCTGTCTATGTATTGATTAACGATTAAAATACCGTTTCTTTCGGCATAATCGTTACATACACGAACCTGTCCTTCGATGGATTGTTCTATTTGTCTGTCGCTCGAATATCTGGCATAGATGACTGCTGTTTTCATTGTAATATACCTCCTGTAAATTAACTTTTGAGCGCATTCTAAACATCAAACCGGAAACATTTTTTCCTGTTTGAAATTTTTTTCACTCATTTAGCCATTTTTTTGCTTTGACTTGTCTTTTGACAACCGCCTAGCATCAGAAAAAGGCACAGCTGTCAAGTGGTATAATGAATACGAGTTTTTTGGTAAAAAAATATTGTCATTCAAGTTGTAAAAGTTTTAGTTTTAAGCCATATTTTTTTTACTTGACCGCAAGACTTTTTCTGATACGCAAAAAAAAAGAAAGACCTTTTTAGTCTTGCCAATTGAAAATGGCTACCGCTACCATTTGCCTAATCAGAATTGTAATCGCCTATAATAAAGTAAATTTAGGCGAATCATTTTGCTAAAACATGCGTAAAATTTACATTTTATATGATAAAAGGTCTTGATTTTTTCTCGCAGAAACATTATAATAGAATAGAAAAATGTCCCAAGGGGCAAAAATCTATTTTAGAAAAGGAATGTATAATGGAAATCAAACGCGAATTGTATTTGAATAAACTTATAGAAAGAAAACAAAATGGACTTATAAAAGTGATAACGGGTATTCGTCGGTGCGGAAAATCGTATTTATTGAATACGCTGTTTTATAATTATTTGAAAAAAAAGGGTGTGGATGAAAGCCATATTATAAAATTTGCATTTGATTCAAGTGCTGATTTAACTTTGATGGGCGAAAATATTATTACACTTGAAAAAGAAAAACGAAAAGTCGATCCGAATAAATTTATGGCGTATATTGAAAGCAAGCTTACGGATAAGGAAATGTATTATCTATTGCTTGACGAAGTGCAGCTGCTGGATTGTTTCGAGTCGGTATTAAACAGTTATTTGCATATGGACAACGTAGATGTTTATGTAACGGGTAGCAATGCAAAATTTTTATCAAAAGATATTATTACCGAGTTTGCAGGACGTGGCGACGAAATTCATATGCAACCGCTTAGCTTTGCAGAATTTATGTCTGTCTATAAAGGCGATAAATATGATGGCTTAACGGAATATATGCTTTACGGCGGTATTCCTATGGTTGTGCTTAGGGAAGGCGCAGAGAATAAGTCACTTATGCTGAAACGACTTTTCGATGAGATTTATCTTAGAGATATAGAAGTTAGGCATAAGGTTAGAAACAAAGCTGATTTGGAAGATTTACTCAATATTTTGTCCTCGTCTATCGGTTCACTTACAAACCCGGAAAAACTGAAAAACACTTTTCACTCGGTAAAAAAATCGAATATAACTTCGGCAACGATAAAAAAGTATCTCGAATATTTTTCTGATTGCTTTTTGGTGGAATCTGCTACAAGATACGATATAAAAGGAAAAGCATATATAGATACACCTCTCAAATATTATTTTTCCGATTTGGGGCTTAGAAATGCAAGAATAAACTTTAGACAGTTCGAGCAAACGCATT
>CAZADD010000051.1:0-9874 GCA_964483825.1 uncultured Oscillospiraceae bacterium | reverse complement strand
CAAGACCGATTGGACATTTTGGGATCATATTTCCGCCGAAAAACAAGAAAAAAAACGGCACTTTTAACACGAGACTGACCAAAAATCAACGTCCAGCCTCAAAATCATCAAGACTGCAACGCAAAATAATGCGAAAAAACGCCATTTATCACCAAACACAAAGAAGTTTCGAAGCAAAATAGCAAAAATAAACTCAATAACAGGACAAATCAAACATTTCGGGACCATATTACCGCCCCAAGTAGCAGCGACGCTTTTCACACGAAGCCGGCAAAAAAAACATCAGGCATCAAAATTTTGCAAACACGCACACATAACAACTCCCAAAAATAGCGAACAATGTTTATTATTACAAATTTTCTTCACCCTCGCAACCCCAAGAATGTTTATCAAAATGTAACAAAATCATACAACAAAATTCAAACACGCACCACAGTTGAAAACCAATTGATCACTTCAATGTCGGCACACTTTTGTTGCTTTATTGAAATAAATAAGAATATAAAATATATTAACTTGATTAAACATAAATGATAATTTAGCTAATGCAAAAACATATAATTCCTCAAACAAATAACAGCCTCACGGCACCTGCAAAAACTACGCTTTCCCTGCCGAACAACCTACAGCCCTTCACCATATCCAATGGCAACAAATTCAACACCTCTTCACAACACATTACCGGCACGTTCTTTAATTGCCACAAAAAACTTCATTTTTCCCAATCCAACAGCCCACAACCATTCGCCATCGCCAATGACAACAATTCCAGCACCTATAATCTGCAATATATTGCTACCAATTTTCTAACTGCCAAAAAAACTTCACTTTTCCAGTCGCCCCCCCCCAAAAAAAAAACCATTTACCATATCAAACACCAACAGACCCAACACCAATAATCCACAATAGGCCACTAGCTTATCTTTGATTGCCGCAAAACACGCCTTCAATATATCAGTCACTCCTCAGAATCTTATTTCCATTTTTTCTTCATCGATAATTGTTTCGCGTTTATTTTCATATATATATTTACTCTCTCGAATCAATAACATTTTTATGGGTTTTGTAAGATGTTGTACTCTTATCACAAACTATACGGAGTAAACATTTTACCTTGCAGCAAAAGGTTTGCAAAACTGTCGTTTTTGCACTTCTAGTATGCAAAACGGCGAAGCTTCCGCTCTTTGCAAGCAAAGCGGAAGCTTCTTGTGTTATAAACTATACGTTGCTGTTATGCGATAGCAGGAAGACGAATTTCTTGTTTCAAAAGGTCCTCTGGCCTTATTCGTTGTTGACTGTTTGATGTTCCGCTCACACGCCCTAATAAATTATTTGTTAGCAGTCACCACACAAATAATAGCATAAATGGTCTTGTACGGTACTTGCAATTCCAACCTGCGTGAAATAAACGATTCACATCAAGTTTCATTAGCAATTTCTCCTTCGGCAATTTTATTTGTTGCGGCTATACTCCACCGAATGAGTATACGTAAATAGGCATCGGCAAACCTTTTGGAAAACACCGCTTCAAGCAGCGTTTTTCGTTCTACAATTAGAATATTTCAAAATGCTTTTTTTGCACATTTTTATAAGTTTATATAATTACGCCGTTTACGTCTGCATAATTTTCTACCTTTATATAATATTTGGCGCACAATAAATATTTTACAAAATAGAGTTCCGTCACTTAAGACCTTTCTCAACATGCGGCACAAAACACACAAACAACGCTTGCTTTTTGACTAACTAAAAACGATAGCCGCCCGCGCCAATGTTTCACCTTTTATCTCAAGCACCATCACTCTAAAATCCAATTTTAGACGAAATTCAGTATGGCCGTCACCGTTTTTGTTTGCAAAAGCAACAGCCGCTCTCTGTGCGACGAACATAGAGGTTCCGAGCACGCCAACCATTGTACCAATATTAGTTATCCTGCTGTTTGTGTGGTCTAAATTTTGCCTTATTGCACTTAATCTCGTAACTGATGATTGATGGACTACGTCTGGGTTGCAATTTATCGGAAAGACGGTCCTTCCAACAAAAATTTTTGTAGACATCTTCTTTCTTCTAGCGCAAAAGTAAGTGCGACAACTTGCTAGCCTCCGTGTATTTTTCTGCAAATTGCATTTTGGAATAAAACTTGCAAGTTGTTTTTTTCACAGAATCGCAACTACACATTACCTCCAGCCGTCACGAAATATCGGTTTGGGCAAATCAGAACGTCAACACACAAAACCGCGTTCACGAACAACTATTCCGCCCACTTGAAAAAAATTCAAAATGTTACATTTCCATATGTTTACTGCGCTTTGTTTTCAGAAGGTGGCGCTCCAACATTTTTACTTCAGCATTGAAGCCACTGCATTGGGTTCTCGCTCCGGAAGAGCCAAGGGCTGCTACGCAGCCGAGTGAAAAGTGAACAGTAGTGTTGACCTTATGGAAACTTGCGTGTTCAAAAAAACACTTTTCACCATTCTTGTTGTTCCCCAAAACAGCACAAGTTCCAATACCAAACAAGTTTTTCACTCTTCTGTCTGTCCAAAAAACTTGGAAAATTTCGTAAAAAGTTGAAAGAAGCGAATATATATTTGTTAAGATTGGAAGAACAAAACAAGCTTTTTCACTATTCTCATTATCTAAAAACTACACAAGCCCCCTCGAAAAAAAGCGTCCTTTTTTGATTTTCACTCTTCTCTTTTCTCTCGGACGACGCCGTCTATCTCGTTTGCTCCGTTCGTCCCCGCCTACCAAAACACAATTGTCACCGCAAACATCCATTATAAACCGTTAGAAGTACAACTCTAACTGAATTTTTCTACAATTCATGGTATAATGCAACCATCAACACCAAGGAGGAAACAATGATTAGTTCCCAAACAACCGTTTTCACCATAGAAAATGAACAATATCAATTTAGTTGTACTTCTTTTAACATGTGCGTCAATCAATATGCAAAGAAAAAGCACTTAAAAAAACACCAGGTCGAATCTCTGTTGGCAAACAAATTATTCGTGTCCAGTTCAGCGGTTCACAATTGGCGTTTTGGTAGCAATGGTCCGTCTTCCATCAACCTCATAAACGCCGCCGCCACTTTTTTGGAAGTACAAGAATTCACTCTACTGGAAAAACACAAGGAGAACAAACAAATGGAATCACTCACGTCTTTACAACAACAATCCCTCAAAAAAATATACGATGCTATCATCGATTTTTTAGATGATTTTAACAATACCGACGGTTTTACTGGAACTTTATGGTATGTTTTGGAAAATGGCGGTTCAAAAAATCCGGAACAAGCTATCTACGAATATGCAGAAAATCAAATCGAAAAGGTAAAAAAGGTATTTTTGAAAGAATATTTTTATCTTCACCACACCGACGTTTACGAAAAAATCGACGCTTTTATTGAAAACGACTTATATGACACATTCGACGGCAAATTGGGATATGCCTACCGCTTTGAAGCTATTCCCAAAGGGTACCCCACAACTTTGGACGACTACTCACGTGCGCTGCACAGCTTGAACGAAATAATCGAACAGCACACAAGGTAAAACACTAGTTTCTGTCGCAAAAAAGCAGTAGTAGTGCTGTTTTTCAAGCTAATTATACATTTTGGTGCAACAGCTAAGATAACTAAAACCATTCGTGTAAATCAACGGCATACTCTAGTTGCCAACAAATACAAAAGAAAACTCATGAACCACTATAAGCATTTCACAATAAAAGAATGTTGCTGTTTGTGAGCATACTGTATAAAAGAAAACTTGCTCTCGTTGTTTTTGTAACCACCTATTATCCCGTTGTCTTTTCTCCTAGTGAGAACCAAGCGGCGACTGCGTCGTCAGTGAAGAGCGAAGAAGTGGGGTATGTTGGTGGAAATTGCGTGATGAAAACGGTGCAACTCGTTTCACAAAAAAGTTGTTACATATTTTTAATAGTGAAAGCTTTCAAAAATTAAAAAGAAATCGCATCATTGTCATTTTTCAACTATTCCACAACATTTCTTACTTAGCGACGAATTCTCACCGTGCCGCACTTGAACAAAAAACTGCCCCGTGAAGCAATCACAGGACAGTGAAAAATTCAAATATTTCGATGTCGAAATAAAAACAGAAGTAAGGAAAACCGCAACGGCAAAGCATGTTCGTCGAATAGCTAGCTTATATCTTTCATCAACGAAGTTCTTAAACGTTATGGCAAGAAGTTATTTGCGAAATCGTTGTCGGATTGTCCGTTATAGACAAGAATGCCGAAATCAAACAAGACAAAATGGCAACCTACGCTTGAAATAACTTTTTTTTCGTTTCGTTCCGATACGAAAATATTTTTAGACTGTTAATTGAAAAATATTATAAAAAAATCACCTCTAACGTTTTACTCCAATCAAAAATGTTTTGTCTGTGTGGTGCATTAAACTGCTTTCACGAACTATTGCACTGTCATCGCAACATGAAGTTTTTATTTTGCGTCTTCCCTTTTGTTTCCGCAGTCGGGACAAAACTTTGAAGTAATATTTTGGCGGCCGCACGTACAATTCCACGTCGCATTCTGCATTTTCTTCCCGCAGTCGGGACAAAACTTTGAAGTAATATTTTGGCGGCCACAAGAACAAGTCCACACATCCTCGGTAAAAGCATCTTCCTTTTTAGTTACAACCGATTGTTTGGTGGGCGATAACGCTTCTTTTGTTATTCCAATAATTTCTTCAGCAGCACCCAACGTTATTCCTAGCCCGGCAATATCGCCAATGGTTACCCCAACCCCTGCTCCGTTTTGTGCGCCTTTGTTTTTCAATGCTTCCGTTCCAAGCATGCGCGAAGTTTCTTGTTGGTAAGTGTAACCTTTTGCTCTCATTTCTTCCGCTTCGGCGTTAGCACGTGCTTTATACGCTTCGGCCTCCGCTTGGGCCCTTATTTTTATTGCCTCCGCCTCACCTTGCGCATCAACAATTTTTAGCTGTGCTTCGGTTTGTGCTTCAACAATTTTTCTACTTTGGGCAGCCTCCGATTCTGCTTTACGTATTTCTTCTTCTCTAACCTTTAACGTTTTGTCAGCAAACTGCTGTTTGAGCCTACGGAAGTTGGCATCGTCATCAGGCGTAACAACGGATGTAACGAAAAACTCCGGAATAGTTAACCCGTATTCTTCAAGATTTTCATTTATTGCGGCGCAAAGTTTTTCAGAAATCACGTCTATATGTTCATCAATTTCAAGAATGTTGATATTGCTTTCCCTTATTATTCGAGCAATATTTGCTTTAACTTTGTTGATTACCAGCGCCTTAAATTTTCCAACAACTGCAGCCACACCGTAAGAATGTCCCATTATCTCGTCTTGCTTAAATTCCGATGCCGTGCCAACTATTTTTGTCAGCAACTTTCCGGCATTGCACACCCTTAAACCAAAATTTCCACATGCGCCTATTTCGATATGTATGCCCGAAGCCGGATCAAAAAATCTAACCTTACTATCCGTCCCCCACTTGATACCAGTTTGCGTGACAAGATTGACAAAATATACCTCAGAATGAAAAACGACCTTGTTGTCAGAAGAAAGTTTGTACAAATTTTCAAGCAGCGGAATATTTTTTGTGGCAAGCGTGTATCTTCCTGCACCGAATTTATCCATTATTCTTCCATCGCAGACAAAAATTGCTTCTTGCGATTCATGAACAATCAACTGAGATCCCAAATTATAGTCCTCAATGGGGTGTTTCCAAACTAAAACGTCGTTTTCTCCTTCGTATTTAATCACGCTTGCTGCGCCACTGTTTTTGATGTTTTCTTTTGCAATTCTCTCTTTTATATCAATAACGGTGCCGCACAACGGGCATGTGTGCTTATCCTTATTCTTGTTTGCGGAAATTTTGCAACTGCAGGACGGGCAAGTGAATTCTACAAGTACCGCCATGTCTTCCCGTAAATTTATTTTTTCGTGACATATCGGACATTGAGCGTTTTTGCCCTTGCTTTGATCAAAAACAACTGTGTTTCCGCAATTCGGGCACACTTTCGACGAAAGTTTATTTGTTCTTACGTCAATGGTGTATCCGCAAGAACAATCAATTTTCTTTTTTGAAAAAAATCCCGTAGAAGCTTCTACGTAACGTCCGCATTTGGGGCATTGAATTACAAACTTTGACATTTCGACACTCTCCTTTTCTTTGTGATTGCTATTGTTTTCTTATCCCTTGTTTCAAAAGATTAATTCTAACTTCAAGTTCACCTATTTTTCTTTCGGCAGCCCATTGCTTTTTTTGGCCCAAGCCGAAAATTTTATTGGCATTTTTTCTGTAAATTTCTTTTTGAACGGCTATTTCCTTTTCACATTCCGCTATCTTAGCATAAATTTTATCGTTATGTTCCTTGACTTTTTCAAGTCTTTTTTTGTTCGATTCGTCCAAAAGTCTATCTAGTTCTGCTACCCGATCGCTTTCTACTTTCTTTTTGGAATATTTTTCTAAGCCTACGCTTAAGCATTTAAGTAACCATTTTCTATCGGCATTTTCCTTTATTTTAGAATACAGTTCTTTGTTTTTGCTGTCCGCAAACTTTATGGCCCGTTCAAAGTTTTTGTTTTCACACACGTTAACTAAATTGTTTTCTATTTCCGCAACGTCTTTTAAGTGCAAATAAGCCAATACTTTTCCTATATATGCCTGGGAATCTTCGGGGTTTTCATCGAGTGCCTTATCAAAATATTGATCGGCTTTAGCAAAATCACCGTCTTCCAAAAAGAAATAACCGCGCTTTGTCAAGACATCGTTATCGGCGCTTGTTTTGTTTTTTGTGTTTTCTTGGTAATCGGGGATAATTTTTGCTATTCCTCTGGTTAAGTCTTGCACGAAACCGAGTTTTGCCATATCTTGCCCCTGCAAATTATTGAATTCTGCAGGCATATCGTAGGGATCAATGTCTTTGTAGCATGGAATAAGCACTTTGCTGCGATCTTTCGTCATCAAAGATAAAAATCTACTCCATTCGTTCTTCACCCAAGCGGAATTGTAATATTCGCTTTTTGTTCCGATTGCCAACATCACCTTTGACGAATTTAGCGCGGCAAAAATATAAGGTTCATATTCTTGTCCCAATTTGTTTTCCAAGGTGATGCGCGCAAAAAACACTTTGAATCCTTTTTCTACCAAATGTTCGTAAATATCTTGAGCAAGCACGCTGTCTACGGTTCTGTTTCCGTATTCGTCTTTTTCCTTGTAACAAATAAAAACGTCGAAAGGTTTTTCCTTATTAACTATGTTCAAGATATCTTTTTGAAGTCCGTCGATAACGTTTGCTTCTTGTTCGTATATCGATCTCGAAACGGCATCGGCACATAAAATTGCCTGGTTATAATTGCTGTCGTTTAAGATACTTTCGAACGAGGTTCTGTGACAGGTTGGAATTTTTACTGCCGTTTTGGGATCATCGACGTACTCGATACCGTATTTGCAAAGGCAAAGCCCCCAATAGGCCTCAGCTTCTTGCGGAAACTCGGCAATGATACTTTCGTAAATTCCGGCAGCTCTATCAAACTCACTTGCTATACGCAATTTGTTTGCTCTGTTAAACAAATTCACTTTCTTTTCACTGTCGGCACCGGGGATTGTTTGTGTAGTACCGCAAAATTCGCATTCTACGATTTTCATACCTTCTTTTACAAAAAGGTCGCCGCCGCACATCTTACATTTCAAAACAGCCATAGTTAACACTTCCTTTTATTTGATTTTATAACACAAGCATTTTCTTTTTGCTTGTAAAAATACGTTTTCAAAACACCGTGCAAAAGTCTTTCGTAAAGTCTTCGCTAAACTTATTTGAGGTGCATCGTTTTTTTGCTATCCACCAACAAAAGCGCATACTTTTTAGCAAACAACTTTCGGTTTTAGTGTTTTTTCCTAAACTGAATTTTCATTCTTATTTTTTTCTAGCCGTCGCTTCAAAACTAGTATTCTTCTATTTTAGTATACCCCCCCCCCCCGCGTCATTTTGTCAATACTTGTTTGTGTAAAAAATAAAAAATAGTTTGTTACAAGCATCTTTTGGGCAGTACAATAGCTTTTTGCGAAGGTAAGGCAAGCGAATTACGAAAAGATTTGTTCTGTCGGTTGTTTCGCCATACATAATTTTTGATATAAGCAGTGATTTTGTTCTTCAACATTTTTTGTTTTTTGGCAATTAACTATTGACTTTTCAAAAATATACTTTGTTTTTATCAACAATTAAAATTTCTTTACAGTTTTTGGACGCTAAAACCCATCTTAAATAAAAATCGCAAATTTCCAAATACCAAAACGCAAAAACGGTTCCTTCAAAAAAAATGGCCAAAAAGTGCAAATAATTAAAAAAATTAGAATTCAAACCAACAAAATTGTTAATCTAAAGGGTAAAAGGTGCAATTAACTTGATAAAAAAACTACAAAATGGTGCAAATTACACTAACAAAACGATTAGTATTGATGAATGCAAATATATCAAAACAAACAGAGTGCCAACTTGATTGCTCCGATCGGTCAAATGCCCGCTCTTGCTACTGTGCGTCACAAAACAGCATTTCTTAATTTGCAAACGTTTTCCGAAAGAGTAATTTCCGTTTTTTAACCGCCTTTAATGTGTTTTTCAAATATTGTGGTGGACAGTTTGGGAAAAATGTTACCATGGAGCAAAAAATTTGCTTCGTATAGTAGCATTTTTCTCCAACAAACAAGGCATCGTTGGCACAATAAGTTTACTAATTTTTGAACCGTAGGTTTAGAATGTTTATATGTTTTCTTGTTCACCGGGATAAAAGACATTTTCGCCCATGCAGTTTTCGCAAACGTAAATTCACCGAAGCTTGTGTTTTTTCAAAAAAAGTAGCGAAAAAAAAGTGAAAGCTATTCTTTAACACAACTTTCACTAATGTTCCTCACCAAAAATTGTCAAGTTTTTTGGACAGCCAGAAAAGTGAAAGAAACTCGCTTGGCTAGCACAAGTTCCCCAAAATCACAGTTTTTGCTGTTCACTATTACTTTTTCATTCGGTCACGTCAATTCCCCTCTCAGTCACCTGTGGTGCCAGCTCTCCCCAAGGGGCGAGCCAAGGGTGACTTCGTCGCCCGAGATAAAAGATAAGAGAGAAAAGAGAAAAGAAAAGGATACTTTTGAAGGAACCTTCCATTGTTTTTTTAGATAACGGAAATAAAAAAAATACATTTTGCCCACAAATTCCTTTCTATCCTACCAACAAGGCAACGTTAATAAAAATAGATAATACTTCATGTTGTAAGCTACAAAAAATTTTCAATAACATCACCTCAACTATTCACTCGGCGGCTTGCCGCCCTTGGCTCTCACTCTGGGAGAGCTGTCGGCTCCGCCGACTGAGAGGGTGAACGGTCGACTACGTCGTCCGAGAGAAAAGATAAGAGAGAAAAGTTAAAAGAAAAGGACACTTTTGTGACTTATGCAGCATTTCAGTCAACAAAAAAATGAAAAATGTATATAAAACGGCGGCATTCCCGACCAGTAAAAAACAGAAAAATACTTGTATTACAAACTATCAAAAGTAAACATTTTAACTTACGGCAAAAGATTTGCAAAACATGCGTTTTGTACTTCTAGTATGTAAAACGGCGGCGTTCGCACTCTTTGCAAGCAAAGTGCGAACGCCTTGTATTATAAACTATCAAAAAATCATTTCGCAATTTTAATAAAATACTAATTTCGCGAAACAAGCCACCTTGCTATGTCGATAATTTTAATTCCATCGACTTGACTTTCGGGATGCTTTGTGCGTGCAATAATCATTTTAGGGTACGCATCTTTTATTGCAAGTAACGGGGCAACTTCACGATTCAAAGTTTCTTCTCTACTTATATCGTCGGAAACTTGAATATA
>CAZADD010000050.1:0-10113 GCA_964483825.1 uncultured Oscillospiraceae bacterium | reverse complement strand
TCAAATTCCGACAATAAAATAAGGTAATACGAAAATTATTCACAATTGACAATACCCCCCCCCAAAAAAAAAATAAATAGCTTAATAACGCTGAACGAACGAATTGCAAAAAAAATTGTTACGTCGCTTGTTTTGCCATATAGAATTTTTGATACAAGCAGTAATTTTGATTCTCGACATATTTTTTCATATTTTTTGCAATTAACTGCTGACTTTTCTTAACGTTGAACGAAACAATTTGTGCAAGTTTGGCAGCAAATCTGTTTTTTTGTTTAGGAGGCGCATGACTCAAACCGCAAACACTGTAATCCGCAAATATAATACTTGTTTTTACTGCGCACGACAAGTTATTGCGAATTGCTCCGACGCAAGGATTTTTCATTTTCAACGCCGCGCGCTAAAAGAACATGCAAAAAAAACGTTTCATTCCAAGGCCATACAAAATAAGCGACCAAACCAAAACACAAGTAAACGCAAAAATGCACAAGCAAAAAGAACTCACTGTAACACAGCCCTTGGGTCCCCTCAAAACAGTCTTGCCGTTAAGATAAACTTGCGGAAGCCTAACCACACGCACCACAAATGCTGTTTGACTTGAAAACTGGAAAACGTAGTTAAAAATCACATTGCAAAATATTCCGCATCACAAACGGTTTTGTGAAAACTCGGACACAGCGCAGTTGTGCCTCACTCACCCTAACGGCAAGCTTCCGCAAAACACAACTTGAAATCAACACTTTGCTTTAACTTGCACAAATCGACACGTTTGAGTCTTTTTGTTGTTCAATTTTTTTTCTTGCGTATAGTAAAATTTAAGTATTCAAGCACAGTAACTGCAAATTTAGCGGCAGCGTTTGCTAGAAGCATAGCAATAATATTGCAAAACCGCCGTTTCTAAGTAAATTTTAAGTTTTTTGTGCGATACTGTTTGAAGATTGTGCAAAAATTGCAAAACTTACCAACGGTAAACCTTTTTGACGAAAATTGCACAAACTCAAACTAGAATTGCGGTTTGCCTATCGGCAATTGAAAGGAGTGGCAATGATTTGGATAATGTTGATAAGCGTGATGATGGCGGCTTGCCTGACAATTGCAATTCATCCGTCGTTTTGGATGATTGCCGTTGCCGCAAGCCCACTCGTTTTGCTATCGTTTTGGAAAAAACGCACGCTGAAAAGCACCCAAACGATTTTTTCGGTAGTCTACTCGTTGACACTTGGGTGTTTGGCGGTTTCAACGGCAAATAACGCCCGTGCGTCTTTGGAATTTTGCAACGACTTTTCCCAAACGGCGTATTTTTGCATTTATTTTGCAGTTGTGGCCGTGTGGAGCACGATAACATCGGCCGTGTGTTCAAGATTCTTCAAACACTCCTACCCTTCCTTTTCGTTGTGCACGATTTGTTTGGTTGCGTTTGCGTGTATTCCTCAACGCACGCAAGCAACCTGCGCAGTGGGTTTTGCCCTACTTTTGGTTGCAAGCACAAGCCTTTTGACATCCATTAAAGTTCAGTGTAAAAAGCTGAAAGAGGCATCAGAACTTTTGGAAGTGAAAAATGTTGCCGTTCAGTTGTTGCTGAAAAACTTGGGATTCGTGCTGTTCGTAGTGAACTGCTTCGTGCTATCCACAAACGCATTTTGCACGCCCGACGGACTTTTCACGGCACGGTTGTGTTCCAACATAGTGTGCGCCGTGTTGGCAACGGTTTTGACCTTCACTTACTTGCGTCAGCCGATGGATTCCGTTGCGGAAAGCAAAATGAATGCAATACAAAACAAGTGTTTCGACGTTGAAAAAGCAAAACAACAGTTGTACGACAGATTGAACGACACGCAAAACTACCCCTTGCCGGCATTTTTGAAACGGCTTTTCGTGCATGTTTTTCGATGTAAATTTGTTGGAGCGGAAAAAATCACCGACGAAACGGCGTGCTTCGTGGCAAATCACTACGAAATTTACGGACCTTTTACCTGTGCGCTACACTTCCCCTACCCAAGTTGCATTTGGACGGAAGCAGCCATGACGGACGAGACCACTATTGCAAAACACATGCAACGGGGCATTGACATACTCACGGAAAAGTGGCTTGCTCGCCCCATTCGTCAAGCCATTCCGCGCATTGTTGCAAAACCGCTTTCCAAGTGCATCAATTACACTCGCCCCATCCCCGTCTACCACTTGCACCGCGACAAAATTGACAACATGTTCAACCAAAGCGTAACGGCGCTGACCACCGGCGACAACTTGATTGTGTTCCCCGAAAAACCCAAAACAGGCAACACCTACAACATAGGCGGCATCGACCGACTGCAAACGGGATTTGTGGAAATTGCCGAACGCTACTACCAAACTACGGGGAAAGAGTTGGCGTTCTACCCCCTTTACGTAGACAAAAAAGGCAACAAAATGACAGTGGGCGACAAAGTCGTTTACAACCACAATTGCGAAAACCCACGTGAAGAAAAATTGCGTGTGACACAAGAACTTTTTGCAAGATTGAACGACGAAGCGCAAAAGGGCAAAACTGTTAAAAAAAGAAACAAAAAGCATTGACACCTACTTTGAATAGTGCTAAACTGTGTATATTGAATATGCACAGTTTTATTTTTAGGAGGAACAATATGCTTGAAGTTAAAAATTTGTGCAAGCGTTACCCTGCCTTCGAACTGGACAACGTGAGTTTTTCGGTGCCGGACGGCGTGGTTGCAGGGTTCATAGGACAAAACGGTGCCGGCAAAACCACCACTTTGAAATGTATTATGCGTGCCGTCGTTCCCGATAGCGGGGAAGTTTTGGTGGACGGCAAAGACATGCAAACGTTCGAACGTCAAAACAAACAGGTGATAAGCTTCACTTGCGGTGCGTTTGACTACTATCGCAACAGCAAATTGCAAAAAATTGCGCATACGTACAGCACTTTTTACGACCGTTGGGCGGAAGACAAGTTCCAAAACTATTGCGAAAAATTCAATTTGGATTTGAACAAACGGGTGAAAGAACTTTCCGCCGGAATGAAAGTGAAATTCGCGTTGGCGTTGGCAATGTCGCACGATGCAAAAATATTTATCTTTGACGAACCCACAAGCGGACTGGACCCCATTGCACGCGACGAGTTGATTGACGTGTTCCGTGACATTGTGGAAGATGGCGACAAAAGCATTTTGTTTTCCACACACATCACTGCCGACTTGGACAAGTGTGCCGACTACGTGTTTTTTATTAACAACGGCAAAATTGTTTTGAACAGCGAAAAAGACCAACTGTTGGAAAGCCACGTTTTGATAAAAGGCAGTGTCGATCAACTAACGGACGACTTGAAAAACCGCACCGTTGCTGTGAAAACGCATTCATTCGGCTTCACCGCACTGATAAAACGGGAACTGTTGCTGCCCACGGAACAGTTTGTGACGGAAAAACCAACGTTGGACGACATTATGGTGTACTACAGCAAGGAGGCGCATTGACATGTGGAAACTATTCAAAAAAGAACTTGCCTTGAACGTTCACCCGGCATTGTACCTGTTTGCACTGTTCGGATTGATGGTGCTTATTCCCAACTACCCCTACATTGTTGCGGCCGGGTACGTAGTGCTACAAATTTTCAACTATTTGATGGTTGGCAACCAAAACCTATCCATGCAATTCACATCTATGTTGCCCACGAAACGCAGCGACACCGTCAGCGCAACCGCACTGGTAATAATTTTGTTTGAATTGGTTAACTTTGCCGTGACGGCAATTTGCGTATTACCTTCGCAGTTGCTGTACCCAAACGGCAACATTGTGGGTTTGGATGCCAACTTCACCTTGCTTGGCGTGACGTTGTTTTGCTTCGGCGCATTCAATTTGGCGTTTTTGCCCCACTACTTCAAAACCTGCTACAAGGTGGGCGTGCCCACGCTGCTTGGATTGCTTTCCTTCTTCGGCGTTTATGCCGTGTGTGAAACGCTTGTGCAAGCAATACCCGTTTTGACGGCGGCGTTGGACGGATACAACCCGCAAACGCTGTGGGCAAGAGCCGTTGTATTTGCCGTTGGAATCGTAGTGTTTGCGGCAGCAAACGTCATCGCCGTGAAAATTTCCGTAAAAAAATTTGAAAAAGTAAACTTGTAACATGAAACTTGCAATAAAGACTCGCAGCGAAACACCCATCTACGAGCAACTTTACAACCAAATAGTGGCAAACGTGATTGCAAAAGAAATTGCACCGCACGAATGTTTGCCGTCCATACGGCTGGTGGCACGGGAGCTGGAAATTAGCGTGGTGCCGGTGAAGGCCGCCTACGACTTGTTGGAACAAAACGGATACATCTACACCGTGCCCGGAAAAGGCTGTTTTGTTGCGGAAGTAGCAACGGAACAAAAGAAAAACGATATTTTCAAAGAAAAAATGCAAGAAACCGTGCGTTTTTGCCGTGAAATGGGCATGAACTGCGAAGAAATTGTTGCACTTGTGAAAGAATGCTTCAACAAATAAACTTGCGCACTTTGCAAATTTTGCCTGTTTTCAAGCAACGAAAAAAAACAAATACCGCAAGAGGCTGCCGCTTTATGCGACGGCCTTTTGTTTGCCAAAAAAAGCACGGTTACTCAACAAGAAAGATAAAAAAACAGTGCAACGGCTCATTTAATGATAAAAGTTATTCTTCAAATACCTGTAGCAAAAAAAGTTCTAACTAAACGTTTGAGCGCAAACAAAAAGATAATTTTTTTTGGATATTCAATTCTACTTTCCCGCAAAAACCTTCGGCAAAGTACCTTGCAGTACGGCAAAAATTCAATATTTTTGAGCCATTTTGCCGCTTAACACAAATATTGAACGTGCCGCCAAGGTTATACAGTGCCATTTAGAGATTAGTTTTAACACATACTAACTTTATTGAAACGCTACGCACACACGGCTTTGCGAAACAGCAAAACAACAAGATTAAACTCGATAACACATAAAAACCCCGATACCTGTTGCGGTATCGGGGTTGATTGTTTTTGTTGTGAAACGTTTTGCGCCGAACGGTAACAAAGTTATTTCAACTGCACACACATTCAACGCTGAACGTCAAAAAAGCACGTCGATTTGTAAAAAATTCTAGTAGGTATCCACAAGTTTGTTGGCAAGTTTGTACAAATCCATGTTGAAACTTCTGCGAGCGGAAAGCGCTTCCACGATATCTTCGTCGATAATTTCACTGTTGCGAACACCAACAACACGGTTTGTTTTGCCGTCCAACAAGCATTGCACTGCATGAGCGGCCATTCTTACACCCAAAAGTCTATCTTGGAAGCTTGCATCGCCGCCACGTTGAATGTGACCGACAATCATGGGGCGAATGTTTATGCCGGGGATGCGGTTTTCAATTTCCTTGTACATAACTTCCGCTTTGCCGGCACCTTCGGCAACGACGATAATGTTATCGTTTTTGCCGTGTTCGATGTTGCGTTTCAAGTGTTCCACAACTTCGTCCATCGTGTAGGGAACTTCGGGAACCAAAATCATTTCGGCAGCACTGGTGATGCCTGCATAAAGTGCGATATCTCCACAGTTGCGCCCCATCACTTCCACCACACAGTTGCGATCGTTGCATGCCATTGTGTCACGCAACATGGTGATTGTGTTCATTGCCACGTTAACTGCCGTATCGAAGCCCAACGTAAAATCGGTGTAGGCAAGGTCGTTATCGATTGTTCCGGGAATACCCATTGTTTGAATGCCGTACTCGGTGGAAAGCACCTTTGCGCCTTGGAAACTGCCGTCGCCGCCAATTACAACCAAACCTTCGATGCCGTTGTCACGAAGCGTTTTCACTGCGGCAACACGGCCTTCTTCCGTCTTCATTTCAGGGCAACGGGCCGTTTTCAAAATTGTTCCGCCACGGTTCACAACGTAATCTACGTCGGCAGGCGTCATTTTGTGAATTTTGCCTTCAATAAGCCCTTTGTATCCCAAATCTACGCCAAACACTTCCAAACCGTGTTCGGTTGCATATCTAACCGTTGCATAAACTGCGGCATTCATTCCTTGTGCGTCGCCGCCGCTTGTTAAAACTGCTATCTTTTTCATAGTTATTCTCCGTTTACTTATTGCTTTTGTTTTGTTTGTCCAATTCTACGTTGGAATTCTTTTTGAAAAACAGTCTTACAGTGCGAGCGTTTCTTCCCGCATGCAAGGCGTGTTTGTTGTAGGTTAGCCCAAGCTTATCATATATGGGCAAATAGTTGTGCACGCTCTTGATGAAATCGGCGTTGCTGTTGCTCCAAGCGCATTCGGCAAGTGCCAACATTCGTGGCAACAAATTGAAAAACAATTTTTCTTCGGTGACAATATATTCCGTCCATATTGCACCTTCAACGCCCAAAACGTTTTTAACGCAAGATTTTTTGACACCTTTAAGCGCATTGAACCGTGCAGTTTTGCCGAACGGCGTCATTGCATAGGGATAATCGAAATACAAGTGGAAAAATGGAGACATGATTGTTTTTCGACCGTTGTTGGCTTGTCTAACCGACGCACGGTGCGTCAACGGTTTCCACGCCTGGCTGACAATTTGAGCAGAAGACGCTTTTGTCAATCCGTCGTTCCAGCAAATAACCGTTTTTCCCTTGCTTTCCAAATGCGCGCGGAAAACCTCCACCATGTAGGTTTGCAGTTGTTCGTAACTATCCAACTTCAAGTCGGCAAGTTTTTCACGGCATTTTTTGCAGTTACACCATCTATCCTTGGGCACTTCGTCGCCGCCCAAATGCACCAACTGCCCAGTGAACACTTCGCAAATTTCATCCAAAACGTCTTTTACGAAAGTGTAGACACCGTCGTTGCCCGCACACAAAATATCCTTGGAAATACCCCACTTTTGGCGCACTTCTACCGGCGTTCCTTCGCAAGAAAGTTCCGGATAAGCAGCAATCATTGCCACTGCGTGACCGGGAACGTCCAGTTCGGGGATAACTTCGATTTGGCGTTGGGCAGCATAAGCAACCAACTCACGGGCATCGGCCTTTGTAAGATAGCCGCTAACTTCCGTGTCGTCCACAAAACGCTTGCCGTCGGAAACCACTTCGGAACCGCCCCGCACCGATCCGATGCTGTTCAAAAGCGGATACTTTTCCACTTCGAAACGGAAACCTTGGTCGTCCGACAAGTGCAAATGCAACTTGTTCAATTTCACACGCGCCATCAAATCCACAATTTGTTTGAGGGTGGAAAGCGGGAAAAAGTGGCGGCAAACATCCACCGACAATCCGCGATACCCGAATTTAGGGGCATCTTGCACATAGCAATTTTTGCACGTGGGACATTCCTGCGTTTCGTCCAAACGGAACAACTGGCGCAACGTCTCCACTGCATAGAAACAGCCTGCCTCCGTAGAAGCAGACACCGTGGAAAGCCCCTCGGAAATCATCAAAAAATATTCTTCCGAGCGGCAACTTTCGTTAAGTTTGAAAATGACTTGTGCTTGCGAAATATCTTGCGTCAGTTGCAATTGTGCGCCGCAACTTTCTTGCACCAAACCGATAAAACGTTGGGCTTCACGGGAAAATTCCGCATCGCAATATACTTGCGTGTTCGGCGAAAGAGAGAACTCTCCGCCGAGTTTTTCACATTTTCTAGGCTTAGGTATTATGTTCATTTTAATTTTCCAAATTATGTTGAAAGACAAACAAAGTTTGTCCGATGAGTTTATTTTAACTTTACTTAATGCTATTTTAACACACTACTTTCTTTTTTTCAACTTTTTTGCGTATTTTGTTGATATTTTGCACGTCAAAACCCACGCAAAAACACCCAGTAACAACAATTTGCGGCATTTTGGGGGTATGAACCAACAAAACGTAACAAAAAAATGCCACACGTGCTCCGTTTTTGCCGACATTGCCCGACTTCCGAACAAACGCAAATTGACAAAAATTGGAATCAATGTGTACACCTTAATACTTTTAGGTTGTTCGCCCAAAAGACAAAACGTTACACGACGAAACGAACCGTAAATTTCATCAAAACGCCGCACAAGCCGGGGGCTGTTTAGGAACGCACGAAAATTGGAATAGCTATCGGAAATTTCCTAGCTGGATGCCGAGGCACCGGAAGACGGACTTAAAGGTCTTGGATTAGGCGACACTGCCGAAAATAAGCTAAAATAATACTGTGCGCCAGGACAGAACTTTTTCAAAAACCATCAAAAAATACGCAAAACACCCCGAAGACTATCTTTCGGGGTGCCAAAATTTGAATATTTAGTAGTTGTTGAGTGAATTAAGCTTACAACTAACCACAATTTGCCAATATCTTACAACGATTTCACACACAGACAAGCGAAACTTATTCCGCCTTTTTGATGATGACGTACTTTTTCTTGTGGCGTGCCACCGCTAACACCAGTGCAATAACGCCGATAGCAACTGCCAGTACCGCCGCCGTCCAACCAAGCAAGCCCCACACCGTTATGCCGGTGGAACGGACACTTTCCCACATGGTGGAAACCTTGGTGTTGTTGGCTCCGAAATCGCGCATAACGCCCAAATCGGATATTTGTCTGCCGTACTCGTTACCTTCGGCAATAACAAACGGATAGCGCCAGTTGCTGTCGTCGATGGGATCTTTGTAGTCGAAGAAAAATTCTGCAAATTCTTCCCAGTTTTCGTAGTCGCATTCGTCGGCGGAAAGTTTGTTGCCGTATTCGTCCACTGCATAGCCGAAAACGCCGTAGGCTTCGCCCAAAATTTCGCGACATTCTTCGTCTTCACGAATTTGATTCGGGTCGATAGCCGCAGAATAGCCGATTTCCATCATGTTTTGCGTGCCAACGGTTAATTTGTTAAGGTAATTGATGAACAATTTTGCCGCTTGCAAATGGCTTTCGGGACAAGTTTTGGGAATAACCCAACCGTCGAACCAAATGTTGCCGCTTCCGTGAGGAACATAGTAGCCCAGCGTGTAGCCACCGCTTTCACCATCTTCGTAGTCCAACATCGGGTCGATGTAGTCGTCGTCCCAACTTTCTTCCACGGCATACATTGCGTCGCCGCTCCAAGCCAAATCGACGTAGGCAATGCCTTGAATCAGTTCGTTTTTGCCAAAGTCCACTTCGTAGCCGTACAAATCTGCTTTTTGTTCTTTCAACACTTCGGAACACAGTTCAATCAAAGTGTCGTCGACGGTGTTAATCAGTTCGCCGATGGGCAAATCCACGTAGGCCACTCCGTCGGAATTTTTCAAACCGTCCAATTTTCCGCTTTCTTTCATGTAGAACAGCGTTGCGGCGTAGCTGTCGCGAATGCTATCCTTCATGTAAATTCGGCCCGTGAGCCCTTCACTTAACACTTCGCCGTTGCCGTTGCGATTGAACAGCAAGCCCCAGTTGGCATCGTTCATAACTTCACGGTTATACAACCCCAACTCTTCAAAATAAACTTTGTTGTACAACACGCCTATCGTGCCGTACATGTAGGGTACAAAGTAGTCGGACATTTTTACCGTCTTTTCACCATCGGCGGCGTTTACTTTCACTTCGGAAAACACTTCGTCCACTTTGCCCACAAAATTGGGGTCGACGTTGCCACTGTAGTGTTGATAACCGTTCACGTTCATTCCGCTTGTGTACTTGTCTTCGTCGAAGTAGTACATGGGAAGCAGCAAATCCTGTTCCAACAGTTTTTGAATTGCGTATTCGCTAGGACACATTACGTCCACGATGCTGTCGCCGTTCATAATTTTGGTGAGCATTGTTTCGTTAGTATCGAAAGTGACGTACACCACGTCAATTTCCCGCCCGGTTTGCTGTTTGTAGTACTGTTTGAATTCCGCAAGGTCGATGTCGTAGATGTAGTCGGCCCAGTTGTACACGACAAGTTCGTCTTTCTCCGCCTTATCCGTGTTGCAAGCGGAAAGACACAACGTCAGCAGCAACAGCACCGCCGCAACCACAGCAAAACATTTTTTCATACTTTTGCCTCCTTGCGTTGCGTCTTTTTGATGTTGATGAGCATAAGCAACGTCAGCACCACAACAAAGAATATCGAGAACACGGCAAACCAGAACGGTTCCAGACTTTTCAGACGTGCGTCTTCGTAGATGTAGGTGGAAAGTGTTTCGATGCCCGTTTCGCCCTTGTTAAGTTG
>CAZADD010000049.1:0-10266 GCA_964483825.1 uncultured Oscillospiraceae bacterium | reverse complement strand
AAACAGTTTCGACAACACAAACAATCATGTCGGCATTATTTTCAACAACAATATGAACAAACAAAATTTCAAAAATGACAAATAAGTTTACTTTTGGCGCATAATATGATATACTGATACTCGCAAAATTACCTTATGGGGGTGTTTTTTAGATTCGCCCGGCGTTGAAGGTGGTTTGATAAGCGTGCCGAAGAGTCTGCTTCGATAAAAAGACAACCTTAAATTAAACGCTAATAATAGCACAAGCCGTTCCTTCAACAGAATGGCATACGCTGCGTAATTTAGACGCGCGCATCGACTTTTGCAACTGTCTGCGGCAAAACGTTCGGTGTCAGACAGCAGACATCGCAAATAACCGCTTGGTTTGACGGTTGTTTGTTAAATTTTCAAACCTAGATTGAAAATCGCCTGTTTGTCGGAAATTTTCAGTGACGCTTAAAAGACAAACTGCGCACGGAGAAAGTTAAACGGTCTTGCGTTGGTACACGGGTGCAATTCCCGTCACCTCCACCATTAAAAAACACTGCAGAATTTGTTCTGCAGTGTTTTTTTTGTAAAACGAAAACATTTTTGGAGTAAATATCGATTTTTTGAGGACAAAAACCGTTATTCGGCAATAATGACATATTCCACGTATACATAGCCCGTTACGTTGTCGCCGTTACTCACCGTGTAGGACATGCGATAAGTACCGTCAAGAATTTCGCCGTTTTCGGCAACTTCAACGTAGTCTCCGTCCGTCAACTTTTCCAATTTGCCACTTGGCGTGCCATACACAAAAACACTTGTTGAAACGGTCTTCAAAAATTCGGGATATTCCAAGGCGATGCATTCAATGCGCACGTAGTGATCAGTTTGGTTTTGATATTCGATGCTAATGGCATTGTTATCGTTGTGTTGAACGGAAAAGCCAAAATCGCCGTCACCGACCGCAACTTCGTCAAACTCCGCCACGGTCAACTCTGAAACTCTTATGCCGTCGTCGGTGGCAACGTATGCAACAACAGTGTATTCTCCATCGGAAAATTGCGGCAAATCGAACTGCAACGATTGAGCGGAAACGGTGAAAGAATCGCCACCGCCGTAAACGTTGACTTCACCCTTCGACACGGCAACGATATCTTTGCCATCGGCAGTTAGTGCCAACACGACGTTATAAGCAGTTTCTTCCACGAACAGCGTGGTATCCGATACAGTCAGTTGAATAGCTCCGATAATAACGGTTTTTCCGTTAACGGTTGCACCTGTAAACGCTGCTTCGCCGATTGTTGCAAAGTTGAAACTATCCAAATCAACCTCTTCCGTCGCTTCGCCCATATCCACACTTTCGGTGTCTTTAATTTGTTCGTAGATGTCTTTTATTGCGTCAATACGTGCACTTTCGACAGCAACTCCCGCAGTGATGTCTTCGAGCGTTGCGATGGAATTTCCGTTCCATTGATAGTATTGCACAAGATTTTCCGCATCCGCATTGGCAACGGGAATACTGTTGAACACGTCTTCCCACGGTCTGCGGCATTCCATACCCGTTTCTTGAAGAAATTTTGAAAAGTTTGCCCATATTTCATCGTCACTGTTGCCGCTTACGGTAACATCGAAGGAACCGAAATAGCCATCGGCAAGAGCATTCAAATGAATACCGCCAATTTCAACGGTACCGTCGGCAAACGTGTCGCCAACTTTCACGGTTTTGCCGTTATCTAAATGTACGGTTGCTTTTTCGAAGTCTGTGAGATTGCCGTTGTCGTCCACGTACGATGCCGATGCCACCGCTTTGGCAATTCCGTCAAACCCGGCAAATTGCATTTCCATGTTGATACTGCCGGCACTGCCAACATTGCTAATTCTGAAAAATTCCGTTGCCGCATCGGCACTCATAACGCCCAGCGTGCCCACAGATTGAAAAGCAGCGTTGTAATCAAACATATAGGCAACGTCATTCTTCAAAATGGTGAAACGCTCGTTATATAATTCTCCGCCCGTGTTTGCGCAAAAAGTTTCCCAATATCCTTTGGAATGATCGGCCACAAAATACAGTTCTTGTTGCACAGAAGGCATCAATTCGGAAAATTCGTACCTTTCGTCGGGAATATACTTCACTCTACGCGTGGAAAAGGATTGCGCATTCAACAATTCGTAGACGGTTTTGCCGTTTTCGTCCGTATAGCGCTTGCAAACGAATATTCCGTCGGAATCGGAGCGGCAAAGAGTTTCGGAATTTTCGTTCACGGAAAGATAATATTTTTCGTAACCGAAATTCAGCCAAACATCCACAAACGAGACGTTTTCCTTGACAAAATCAATAAGCTCGGCACCTTGCTTTGCAGTGTTTACAATCAAATCCGTGATATTTTGAAAATAGGAATAGGAGTTGTTGTATTCAGCAAAATCGCTCCATGTCGCTTCTCCGTTTGATACGGAAAAATTGCCCAGTTGCTCGCTTGCGGGAACGTCGACGGTTGCCACACGGCGTGCCGCCCTTCTTGCAAGTTTATTCAACGTTTGCGAACCGTCGGCAAAAATGTTACCTTTGTTCAGCTTGTTGGCATCCAATCTTTGGTTGGCAAGCAAAAGTTTTGCTATTTCCGTGCCACTTAAATTGCCAAGGAAAGGTTCACCACCGGGATTATCTCCATCGGGGTTATCTCCGCCGCCGGGATCGTCGTTTGGCCCCGGATTGTTCGGCACACAGCCCACAAACACCGTTGCGACAAGCACCAAGCACGTCAGCAACAATAAAATTCTTTTAGTTTTGTTTTTGCAAAATAGCATAAAATACCTCTCTGTTATTTTGTTTAGTGCATTTTACAATAAACGTTTTTGTTTTGCAACGATTTTTACGCCGCAAAATCAATAAAAATATTCATTGCCGCCGTGTTTACTATTAAAAAACACGCATCGAACGGGGAAAACTGTGCCGAAACGTTTGCGCAAACGGCGCAACAACTTGGCAATTCCGTCGCCAATGATAACATTAAAAATCCACAAACACTGCGCAAGGCCGTCAGTTTTCGACAGTTTGCGCACTGGTTTTTGTGCCGCATATCAGTACGCCGACATCTTGAAAATTTTGTACTTGTTTGAAACAAATGCCGACCTTGGAATTGTTCCTTCTGATTGCAAATCGGTTTTTATATGTTTCCACCACTTGCACCAACATTCGATTTAAGTGCTTGATGTGTACATTTTTCCTTTTGCACAAACACAAAGAACTTTCGTCAAAGAAAATTCCCAACGAAAAAATTTGAAAATTTTCTTGAATTTTTGCGTTTTGATTGCTTGTTAATCGGCGTGGTTTGTGCTAGAATACGAATTGCAAAAGACGGGCAAAACAACCGTCAAAACGGGCGACATTGCTCGCCACTATTCAAGGAGGAAAATTTTTATGGCTAAATCTAAATCGAAAAAATACTACGGCAATAACCTGGTTTACGCATTGCTTTACATTTTGATCGGTGTGTTGTTCATCGTGTTCAAAAACAGCATTTTGAACTGGCTTATGACCATTGTCGGCGTTGTGTTCATTGCACTTGGCGTGTTGGATATCATCCACCACAGATACACCAACGGCGTTATCGAAGCCGTCATCGGCATTGCAGTAATTTTGGGCGGTTGGCTGTTTATTGAAATTGTTTTGATTGTTCTTGGCGCACTTTTGATTGTGCAAGGCGTTGTGGACTTGGCAAAGCAATTGCAAGGCGGCAAAAACGCACTGAAAATTATTGTTGCAATCATCACCATTGCTCTTGGCGTGTTGCTTATCGTCAGCAAATGGGTGGTGCTGGATTGGTTCTTCATCGTTATCGGTGTGGCATTCATTGTGGACGGCGCATTTGCATTGTTCCAAAAATAAACTACTAAACACATTCAAAAAACACCTTGAAAGTTTTGTGCTTTCAAGGTGTTTTTTTATGTCACGTTGCACCGCGAGTGTTTGTGAATAGCAATTTCACACCCATAGGACAATCAATAAATTTGCAAAAATTCACAAAATACTACAAACCTACGCACAAACTATTTGCCTCGAAATGATAAATATTGAACGCACTTTACACATTAAAACGGGAATAAATAATAGTTCAAAAATAAACGTTTGATGTGGGACGAAGGCTCACAACCAAGACTTTGTTGCAAATTCTGATATTGATTGGAATAAATCTATTTGCGAAAACCGACAAACAGTTATATAAAAAATACAATCATCAAATGAAGAAATAGCATTTGTTAAAAAAAGTTTCGCCAATAGAATTAAAACTATCTCACTAAGTGCTTATACTCTTGAATGTATTTTCCCGCTTAAAAACGCCTATTAAAAAAATGATTCTACAATAAATGTTGTTTTGCAATAAACATTGGTGTATGTGTAAAACAAAAAAAATAGAGCAAAGAAGCTCACCCTTGTACCGTTAGTTTGCAAACAAACCACAAAGAATGCTTTTTGCTCTATTTTTATTATGTGGATTTTTGTTTTGAAAAACTTTTCAAAAATTAGTTAAAGCAAGTTTTTTAAGAAAATTATTGCCGTTTAGCCACAACTTGGCAAGTTTGCGTTCTATTGTTGCGAAGTGGCACTAAGTGTGTTCACTACTGCCGACAAACTCGCCCCAAAACTGATTTATCAATTTTTGTTTTTACGCAAAAAGTTAAGTAGCACGTAAAGGCCGATTAGCACTACCACGGCACAAATAACAATTGCATACATTGCGCCCATGCTCACTTGACTGTCGAAAAAGTACAAATTGCAGTCGACGGAATTTTTGATGCCTTCCACCACTTCGGACGGAAAACCGAGTTTTGCCATTTCTCGATACACGCCGTTAAGTGCGTGATTGTGCAACAAACCCGTTGCGTAGGTACCGGGCAAAAATGCAAGCACTTTTTGCAAACCGCTTCCAAAACTGGAAATGGGCATGTAGGCACCGCAAATAAAGCCGTAACCTGCGCTGACAATAGTTCCGACGGCGGAACACTGTCCGTTTGTGGAAAGGTTGCAGTTGATTGCGGATGACAGTGCCGTTCCAAACAAAGAAACCACAACTACGTCCAAAACCAACAGCATGACGTCACCGAAAGAAAGGTACCAACCAACGATAGCCAAATATACAAAGCTTGCGCCAAGTGCCAAAAAGCAAATGATAAGCGTGGCAAGCTCGGATGCAACGAAGTAGGCCAACGCCAGAACGTAGGGTTTGACGGCACTCATAGTAAGGTCTCGGCGTGCACCGCTAATTTTATCCTGCGCCATAAGCACGTTGGAACAAAATGCAACGGTAACGCAACTAACAGCCAAAAGCGACGACACAAGTTGTCCGCCCACGGTTGCGTTGATAAGTGCTTCGTCCACCGAAAAGCCGCTAGGCAATGCGCTTACAAAAGAATCCTTGAACACGTTTGCCAAAAAAGTTACGTACAGCACCAACAAAATTAACGGCGTGATAAGGGAAGTGAAAAACATTCCTTTATCTTTGAAAAACAATTTGCAATTACGCTTGATAAGTGCGCCAAGTCCTGTCATTTCACGTCACCTCCCACCAGTTTTTTGCCTGTAACAGCCAAAAACACGTCGTCCATTTTGCCTTTGGTAATTTCGTAGTCGCTGAACAATTCGGGATTCTTCATTATAAGTTCCGTTGCTTCGCGAGTATCGGCAATTTGCACGCGAAAACCGTCGCGAACGGCCTCGTAGGGGCGATTGAACGCCTTGACACTTTGTTCTTCGACGTTATAAAGCGTGACGTAGTCGCCGGCATAGGCGTTTTTAAGCGTCAGTGGCGTGCCTTCCGCAACAATTTTGCCGCTATCCAAAATAACGACGAAATCGGCATCGGCGGCCTCTTCCATGTAGTGCGTGGTTAAAAACACCGTGAGGTTTTCCTTTTTGCGCAAGTCGTTCACAACGTCCCACAGCAATTTTCGTGTTTGAGGGTCCAACCCCGTCGTGGGTTCGTCGAAAACAAGAATTTTGGGCTTGTGCAGCAATGCACGGGCAATATCTATTCTGCGACGTTGTCCGCCGGAAAGTTTGCCCAAAGTGCGGTTCAAAATATTTTGAAAGTCCAACAGTTCGGCAAGTTCGGCAAGACGTTGTTCAAACGCTTTTCCTTTCAACCCGTAAAGTGCCGCTCTGCTTTGCAAATTTTCACGAACGCTCAAGGAGGAATCCAACACGGAATTTTGGAAAACAACGCCCAACTTGCATTTTACTTCGGCCGTTTGCTTATCCAAATCGCAGCCGTCAATTACCACCGTGCCGCTATCCTTGGAAAGTTGTCCGCACATAATGTTGATAGTTGTGGATTTTCCTGCGCCGTTAATGCCCAAAAAGGCAAAAAGTTCCCCTTCCTTGACGCAAAAACTTAAGTTTTGAACGGCATGCACCTCTCCGAAGTGTTTGTTCAAGCCGTCAATTTTTATTATGTCTTTCATCGACGTTCTCCTCGAAAGCCTTGTTGTCCTCAAAAAAAACAACAGTTTTGGAAATTATAGCACACTGATAGCGGAATTTCAACACAAATGATAAATTTTATTGCGTTTTTTCGTCAATTTTGCGTGCACACAATTGAGAAACAAACAGTCTGAAGAAAAAATATCAAAAAGTTAGCGTTCAAGACTTTTCCGCTTTGTTGGCAGTGAGCGAACCATTTTATATGACGGTAGCACAAAATAACAGTTTTGCAAAACTTTTACTAGCGAGGAATAGTTTTACTTTGTATAATAAACAATTGTTTTCTTTTTCACACTGACGTTGCACCACAAGTAGCTATTCAAGTACGCAAAATTCGTAAAACTTGTTACGTGGCAACCTTTATGCGCAAAAGCCTCACGCAACTGCCCCATTCACAAAAGTAATGCTGCCTTTTGCATTGTGTCCTGTAACCGTTATGCGGTAGGTTCCCGATTGGTCAACGTTCAAAGTGAAAGTTATATCGACAAGTCCGTGCCCTTCGTAAATGGGGTTTTCCCCGTCAATTCCCACGGTGATATCCACGCTGCCTTCCTCTTGAAAGACGGCGACTTTCACGGTGGAGCCGCTTTTCAACACCAAAACGGAATTTTCCTTTCCGTTGAACAACTTGTAATCCAGTCGAAAAACATCGTCAGTTGCGATTTTTTCGCCGTCAAAAACGTAACCGCTACCGCAAGCCGCCAGCGAAACACACAACAGCACTGCAATTAACGCTTTCAATAAAAATTTGAAACTATTTAACGTTTTGATATTTTTCATACGCTTCACCGTTTTGAATTTTAACGATATTTGCACAAACTGCCTTTAAGCTCCCCAGCGCCATTGCCGTTCGAACTTCAATTATCGCAGTTTAACCTTTTGAAAGTATCGGCAGTTACTGTGACACAAAGAGCATTCACGTTACACTTCGGCATCCGTTTTGCCGCTACTGCCGCTTGAATTTGCCTTGCCTACACCGCACGTTAACAAGATTTTGGTGTTTTATGCCCAAAATTTCGTCCGCCGCAGTTGCAACACCGCTGTACTTTCCGTTAGTATAGTGAACAAAAACGTAGTTGACGCTTTTGACTTTTCCCCTTGCTTGCCGCAAAAAACTGCGAATTGGCGCAGCCAACGAAAACACCCAAATGGGCGAACACACCGTTACTTCATCGTAGGCCGACAAGTCGACGGATAGTTCCTCTATCGGCATTTCCATGCGCTGCACTCCAAAGCGTCCGCACCACCAAAAGCCCAACGTGCCTTCAATTCTTTCCGTTGCTTTTATTTCGTAAATATCCGCACCCGACGTATTGGCAATTTCGTACGCAACCTTTTTGACGTACCCCATTCGAGAAAAGTACACCACCAATTTGCTTTTATCCGTACCCACGTTTGCGTATTGCGTAGCGTCAAAATAAAAACTTTCCTGCTTGCAAAACACGAATGCGGCACATCCCGTTACTGCTTGGCAAAAACCAAACACGAAGTAGGCCGTCGACATAAAATTGAACGGGAAAATGCAAAATTGAATACATATCCACAGCATGAGGGTAATACCGAAAATTCCGCCCAATACGACACCGCCTTTTTTCTTTGCAAACAATAAAGCCGCAGAAACCAAATTTGTCAATCCGTTAACAACAAGTAACGCCCAGCCGGGAAAAGTGAAGTTTTGAAAAAGCACCTCGGCAAAGGGCAACACTTGAAAATAGGGAAGCATTGCATCCATTCCCAATGCTTTGCCGCTGGGGTCGATAATCATTGCCAATGCACCGGCCACTGCACCCAACCCAATGAATAGCGTCCAAAAAATCAGGCAACGACGAGCAATTTTATATCTGGATTTCATTCGTATCACTCCTCTGAAAAGCAAATTTGCCATATCATCTTAAAAAAATTGAGTTCCCGTTCGCAAGAGGCAACCCGAATTTCTCGTAGAAATCAACTGTTTTCTTGTAACCGCCTAGTTGCAAAATAATGCCCTTCTACAAATTTTTTAGATTCCCCCATCTTGCACAAAAAACTCCGTCGATGAACACATTCGGCAAAAGCAACAATTACAACTCTTCTTTTGCCCCGCCTGCCGATTGTTCACGCTCTGCGCCGTACTTGCACAGCAACGATGCGACAACAAACATAACGCCCAGCGCCAAACTGCCAAAATCATCCAAACTGAGTTTTTCCACGTTTTCCATGCACAATGCGAAAATGCTTTGCGCAATTTGCGCCACGATGACGGATACAATCGGTATCCAAATGCAGGAAATGCCCAAATTCAACATTTCCTTTGCGCCGTTCAACGTGAAAGGCGTGCCTGCCTTCAATTCGTTTTCGAAATATCTACAAGCCTTGCGAGAAAGAAAAAATTCTCCGACACACAAAATCATCCCCACTGTGATTGCCGCCCAAACCGTGCCGACGGACACATCCGCATCGGCCAAAATGCCGTGAAGCGTCAAACCGCCCAGTTGGACGACTTCCTCGCCGACAATCATGGCCACGATGCCGACTGCGCAACCGCAAATGCCCACAATGCAACAAATATAAATGATTTTGCTGAACACCTTCCCGACTTTGGAAAGTTTTTGAAGCGTATTTAGTGTTTTCACTGCAAATTACCCCTTGTTTTTGCAAAAATGTCATTCGTGCACAAGATGTGCAATACATCAAATTTGTGCCGTTATCTACCGTACACTTTGCTAACCTTGATATACCGTGCGTTTTTTTCGACGCTGTCACAAATATCGTTTCGATTGCAACCAGTTTATTTTACATCGTTTTTTATCCAATCATCCAAAAACGACATTTGTTCTTCGGTGTGAAACCAGTGTTCACCGCCACTCATAACCGTTAGCGTTGCATTGTGTTGAGCTGCAAACGCCGTGATTGTTTCCTTATCCGTCAAACCGTCGTTTTCGCCGTACAAAATTTTGGTGGGAACGTTCCAACGAACGGAATTCGTGCGCACATAGTTGAGATACTGCCACGACAAAGTTTCGCCAAACTCCGTTGGCACAGTTCCGCGGCTTTCCAAGTTGCTTTCCGACACATTTGCCCAACGCATCATCTTGTAAATAAGCTTTTCCATATCCACTATCGGCGAAATAAAATACGCTTTTTCAATTTTTTCTTGCGGCAAGGCGCACATGGAAAAATATGCACCGATACTGTTGGCAACAAGCACAAGGGATTTGTAGCCCTTTGCAAGTTTTTGAAAAGCAACGGAAAATTCCGTTTTTGCGTTCCACGGTGTATTTGATTGGTAGTCTAGTCCCACAACGTCGCAACAAGGGAACAGTGGCTTGTAATGTTCCGCCTCACCTGCATTGCCGCCTTTGCCGTGCACGTACACTACCAGAGTGTTGAGAACGGCGATTTTTTGAAAGGAAATTTTTTGCGATTTCATGGATATTTTTGCCACTTTCCAGCCGTATTCCGTCAATTCCTTTTTGTACGTCAAAAAAGAATGGTCGACGGCAACACCTGCGATATCGGCAATTTCTTCAAAAGTTAGCGTCACGGCATCTTGGCCGCAACGACGAATATACGCCCAAAGCGAATTGTATTTGCTCATATTACTTACCGTTTTGTTTGCAAACAAGTTGAAACAACATTGAAAGTGTTACGCACCCTAGTGCAGCGGGCAATATCCACGACTTTTGACATCCGAATAGTGACAAACACAGAAAAATAACGCTTGACGCACTCAAACAGATGCTTGCAACGGCCAACAATTTTGAGCTTGTACTATTTTTCATTCTGTGCCTCCATTTGCCTAAATTTTGGAATTTGCATAGCGCTCGAATGCACTTAATTCC
>CAZADD010000048.1:0-10322 GCA_964483825.1 uncultured Oscillospiraceae bacterium | reverse complement strand
CAAACATGATAAAAACAGGCATTAAATCCGGTGCGTATTTTTCGTTGGAAGACTATGCAAGCGGTTTTGAAAAAATTCACAGTCACGGCTACGATTGCGTAGATCTTGGCTTGTCCGATCCGACAATTGCATTGTACAAGTTATCCGATGCAGAGCACGACGGCTACTTAAAGGACGTTGCCCAATGTGCCAAGGCCAACGGTGTGGAAATATTTCAAGTGCACGGGCTTTGGAGTTGGGATATGGTGGTGGATACCCCCGAAAAACGTCACCGCCAAGCGGAATTCTACAAAAAGCAGTTGCGTGGAACGGCAATTTTGGGCTGCAAAAATATGGTAATTCATCCGTGTATGCCTTGCGGTTGGTGGGGCAGTGCGGAAAATCACGACGAAATTTTGGGGCGCCAAATGGAAGAACTTTCCGCCATTTTGCCCACTGCCGAACAGTACGGCATCACGGTATGTTTGGAAAATATGCCCCTTGGCATTTCCACAACGGCGTTTATCAAGGAATTGGTTCAAACGGCAAACCACCAACTGGTCAAAGCGTGTTTCGATACGGGGCACGCCCATTTGCAAAAGGAGAACGTTCATGACAGTTTGTTGCTGCTCGGAAGCGACTTGCGTGTTTTGCACATTCACGACAACAACGGACAGTTGGATTTGCACCTTCCGCCGTACATGGGCAATATCGATTGGGATAGTTTTGTGCAAGCATTGCAATCAATCGAGTACAAGGGGTGCATTTCGTTGGAAACTGGCATAAACACGAATATGCCGCAACCCATGAAAGAAAAAATGCAAATTGCACTTTCCGATACCGCCCGTCATTTTGCCAAACAACTTTAATCGTCTCGCAACATGAGAATACAATCATTGTGTTGTGAGGCTTTTCTAAACTTGTAATTTTATTAAAAAATGGGACTGTCACAAACGCAGTGGACCAAAAGTTCAGATGAAAAAATAAATATCAAATTGTTTGCGAATGAGCTCGGTAGCATATCGGGCTCATTCGTTGCATTTGGAGCATCAAAACAAATTGCAAAAGTGCTGTCGCAAGGTAACTTACGTTTAGCCCTTTTTTTTTGTTCGTGTCTTGTGAAAGTGATGGCAAGTTGTTTGCGCTGTGCCCCAATGTGCTCAAAAAATGTTTAATTCCATTAAGTCGTTTCTTTGTGCAACGAGAATGCAACGTAAAGTGTTGCGTTTGCACTTGTTGTTGGTTGCTCTTTATCGTTTCACCGAATTTTACATTCTACCGTTAATTTACCGCACAAAAAGTGGGCGCTTTGCACTTGGTTGTATTGTAAAAATCACGTTTGCCGATAGTTTTTTCGATAACAAATTTTTGTTTGCTTTGTTTGCATCAATGGCGTTGGAAAGAGTAAAGCAACCTTATTTTTGTTATTTGAACACGTAACCAAGCGTTTCAAAACAATCTTTCAGCAAACGTTGCAGTTGTTCGGCACTTTCTTGCGCACCGTTTTTCAGCCAAGCGGCAAGAAAAGCAGAGGTGCAAGCCGTCATCGTAGTCATCAAGTACATTTTTTGCGTGTTGCCGATAGTTGCATTTGGAAAAAAGTAGTTCAAATTTTCGCCAAGATATTTTGCGTGTGCGTCGTAAAGAAAGTCTAATCGGTTGCTGTCTACGATGGCTTGTAAAAGCAATCTGTTATCCATCCATTTTTGAATAAATTTCAGCGTGGTGTCTTTGGGGTTTTTAATTTTCATTTCGGCAAATTCTTTCCCGGTATTTTCAAAAACGCTATCGCACAAGTATGCCAAAACGTCCGCCGTGTTGTCGAACAAACGGTAGAACGTTGCCCTTCCCACGTTTGCCGTTTCTTGAACGTTTGTAACGGTCGTTTCGGTAAAACTTTTTTTCTGCAAACAAGCTAGAAGTCCGTTCCCGATGCGTTCTGCCGATTTTTTTGCTCGTTTGTCGTTGGGGATATGATACATCTTCTTCTCCTTTTGTTTCGTTTCTCAAAAAGTAGTTGTGGAACTATTGTATCACAAAAATAAATATGGTACATTGTTTTCACAACAAAAAACTAAAAAAGGAGTGTTTTTATGGGTGATGTGAAATTCACTATTTTGCACGACAAAGAAGGCAAGGAAATGAGAGTACCTGTTCGCAAAGGTATGTCTGTTAACGATCCAAGAGCAAGGTACACCGGTTTCAAACAGGAAAAAATCGTTTTGAAAAAGGGTAGCATCCGCATGAAGGGGGCAAAACCGTTGGAATGTGATATTTTGCTGGAACGTGACGTTGCCGTGACGTTGCGTGACGGTGTCACAATTTATGCCGATGTCTTTCGTCCTGTCGGCGGTGAAAAATGTCCTGCACTGGTTGCGCTCAGCCCTTATGGCAAGCAAATTGGCACGCAGTGGCTAGACGATGTTCCCACCCGTGCGGGCGTGCCGAAAAAAGCCGTTTCCGGCTTGCAAAAATTCGAAGGGCCGGACCCTGCCTATTGGGTGAAACACGGCTATGCCGTCGTCAATCCCGACGTGCGCGGAGCCTACAATTCCGAAGGTGTGATATTGTTTTTCGGTAGCGACTACGGCCGTGACGGCAAAGATATCGTCGACTGGGTGGGAGCGCAACCGTGGTGCAACGGAAAAGTGGGGCTTTCGGGCAATTCTTGGCTGGCAATATCTCAGTGGTTCACGGCGGCACAGCACCCAAAACACCTTGCTGCCATTGCTCCGTGGGAAGGTTTGACCGATTGTTACCGTGAAGTGGGCACGCGCGGCGGTGTAATCATGCCGGAATTTGTGGAATTGCTTTCCGAGTCTTTTCCGTCCACGGAAAACGGCGGTGTGGAAGACGTTATTGAAATGCTGAAAATCGATCCCACTTGGAACAACTACTGGGAAGATAAACGGGCGGATTTGGAAAGTATCGTCACCCCTGCATATATTGTGGCAAGCTACACGAACCCCATTCACACAAACGGTTCCATCGAAGGTTTTATGCGCATCGCTTCATCGGAAAAATGGTTGCGCATACACAACACCGGCGAGTGGGACGACTACTACGACAAGGCACACACGGAAGATTTGCGCCGCTTTTTCGACTGCTATTTGAAAGGTGCGGACAACGGTTGGAAAGACACGCCTCGTGTTCGAATGAGTGTGTTGAATCCCGGCGGAAAAGATATTATCGACCGTGTGGAAAACGAATATCCGCTTGCACGAACGCAGTATCGCAAGTTGTACCTGAACGGAGCTGATCACACACTTGTTCCGTCGTTACCGCAGCAAGAAAGTTCCAACGTCTACAATTCCGACAGCAACGAAAAAGTATCCTACCGCATCAGAATGTCGCAAGCAACGGAAGTGGGCGGATTTATCAAATTGCGCATTTGGGCGCAAGCAGCGGATTGTGACGACATGGACTTGCAAGTCACGGTGGAAAAGCTCAACCGTTTTGGAAGAAGGATAGGGCTTTTGCCCATGAAGCGTGTTGCCGCCAAAGGATATATTCGTGCGTCAATGCGCAAACTGGACGAAAAGCGCAGCAAAGAAGAATATCCCTATCAAATTTTTGACCAAGTGCAAAAACTGCAAGACGGAGAAATAGTTCCGTTGGATATTGCCGTTTGGCCAATGGGCATCAAGTTCAAAAAAGGCGAGTATTTGCAGGTGTCAATTTCTGCTTACAAAACCGTCGAGTGGAAAAGTCCGTTCGATTTGAAAATGGCAAAACTAAAAGTAGCAAAAGACGGTTTTACCTACTTGCCAAAGTCCAAAACGGAAAAAATAACCGTCGGCGGTGTGAGCGGTGGGCTAACCGGGGGAATTGATACAACGAATTTGCCCAAGGACGTCAACAAAGGCAGACACGTTATTTACACCGGCGGCAAGTACGACAGTTTTTTGTATTTGCCCGTCGTGCCCCAAAAGGAGGAATAAAATTGGAAACAGTAGTAAATATTTGGCTTTCGGTGTGGCTGTACGTTATGGCCGGTATCGGAGTTTTTCTCGGCGTAAAAGTTTGGAAAAATCGCAAAACTTGGGATCAAATAAATATTCTTTGTACGCTGGCGGTTATCGTTTTGGTGTTGCACGTGTTGGAAGAATGGGTGTGGCCGGGTGGACTTCACTATTCCTACAATTTCAGTCACGGTTCAACGGACCTTGCACGCTATCCGATGAACCGGCTTACCGATATGATAACCAATTTTGGCGGTGTGTTATTGGGGTGCATTGTTCTTAAATTTTGGGGATTCCGCAAGCCGGCAGGGATTGCCGTAATGCTGTTTTCGGCATTTGAAGTGGTTATTCACGTCGTTATAGGCATCAATTCGCTAAAAACTTTCAATCAGTATGGCATGCAAATTCTCTATTCGCCGGGGCTTATCACGTCGCTGTTCGGATTTTTGCCTATAACGGTGGGCCTTGCAGTACACTTGTTCAAAAAGGAAAACAGAGCCTCCGTCAAGCAGTGGATAATGGCGGTGGTTGCCATGTTCGGATTTTGTTTTTTGCTTATCAATTTGCCGGAAATGGTGTTGGGTGACGAAAACAGTCCCTACGGCTTCACCGATAGAGGGTACTACGAAAGATTTTCGGAAGAATTTGAAAAAGACAACGAGTTCGAGTACGGCGAAACGGACCTTGACGATCCCGACACCGCCGAAAACAACTAAAAAAACGGTGATATTCCAAACGGGCTATTGCAAGCGTAAAACTGAAGTGAACCCAAAAGTTTAGACGAAAAAATAAATATTAAATTGTTTGCGAATGAGCTCGGTAGCGTATCGAGCTCATTTGTTGTATTTGGAGCATCAAAACAAATTGTAAAAGGACTGTTGCAAGGTAACTTGCGTTCAGTCCTTTATTTTGTGAAAACCCTTTTTGAGCTTGCACTTGGTTGTGTTGTAAAAAATAATGTCAGATATTTCCCAAATGTGGATTGACAACGGTGCAATCAGCAGTTAAAATAGTATGGCAATGTTTTATTATTTGCAATGCAAAACGGAAAAAAACAAAGAACGGCAACGCAAAGTTGAAGACGCATTGTTGCGATGTATGCAGCAAAAGCTGTTGGAGGACGTGACGATAGTGGAACTGTGTCAAAAAGCAGGCAGCACCATAAGAATTTTCTACCGTTTGTATTCCAACAAACTGGGTGCGTTTGTAGGCTTGTTGGATCACACAATCGGACAATTTGTCAAATCGCAAGAATGTTTCGATCGCATTCGCTTGGTTGCCGTTTTGAATTTTGTCAAAGAACAGCACTTGTTGTTCGATTGTATCATAAAAAACGGTCTAAGCGAACTGTATCAAGAACGCTTGCAATGTTACGTGATGGAAAACAACCACTTGAAAGGCAAACTCGGTTACTTCGATAAGTACGAAGGCTACTCGGTTTTGTTGTTCAACCTTTCGGGAACGATGGGGCTACTCGTCAACTGGCACAGAAACGGCTACGACAAAACCATTAACGAAATGGCAGATTTGATAGTGCGGTTGTTGGCAAAACCGATATTGCAGTAGGCTGTGTGGGCGATTTTTTTATCCAAAAACAGGTACATTTTTGCGTTTTTTGAACCCAATTAACGCATTTTTGCGCAAAAACTTGCGCTGTTATTAAACAAAACGGGAGGAAGAAGATGAAGTATTTATTGCTAAACCCCAAGGCAAACAACGGCATGGGCGAACACGATGCACGGGAATGGGCAAAGTGTCTTACGGAAGAGTGCACTTTCGTGGACGTTGTGACTTTGCCAAGTATGGCAAATTTTATTGCAGGGTTGCAACCCGATGATGAAATTATTTTAACCGGCGGCGACGGAACGCTCAATCACTTTGCAAACGACGTTGCCGACGTGGAGATTGTCAACAAAATCTACTATGTCAAGTGCGGCAGCGGAAACGACTTCTACAACGACAACAAACACCGTTGCGACGAGCAAGGCAAAATATATCTTAACGATATGCTCAAACATCTCCCTGTGATAGAGGTCAACGGCCTCAAACGTCGCTTTATCAACGGTATCGGCTACGGCATCGACGGCGAAGTGTGCAGGGTGGGCGACGAGCAACGCGGCAAGTCTAAGGAACACATCAACTACACAAATATTGCATTGAAACTGTTGATGGGTGCCTACAAGTTGAAGTGTGCCACCGTCACTGTGGACGGCATGACAAGCAGTTACAAAAATGTTTGGATGGTGCCCACAATGAAAGGCCGTTTCTACGGTGGAGGTATGATGGTTGCTCCCGACCAGGATAGATTCAGCGAAGATCACAGCGTTTCCGTTGTTGTTGCTCACAGAAGAAGCCGTTTGGGCATGCTTATGCTGTTCCCGTCCATTTTCACTGGAAAACATGTTGCAAAAACAAAAGTCGTCAGCGTGTTCAAAGGCAAAAACGTCACAATCACTTTCGATAAACCTTGTGCATTGCAAATTGACGGCGAAGTTGTCAATGATGTAACAACCTACTCTGTTGAAACAGTCTAAAACAGTATCCGAGGTGAACATGAAAAACTACGATGTGATTGTAATTGGTGCAGGCAACGGCGGTCTTGCTGCCGCAGTCAGAGTGCTGAATGCGGGCAAAACGTGTTTGGTTTGCGAAAAGCACAACATTCCCGGCGGTTTCGCAACCAGTTTTGTTCGTGGCAGATTCGAATTCGAAGCATCTTTGCACGAATTCAACGGAATTGGCACCCCCGAAGAACCGGGCAGTGCAGCCATTTTGTTCCAACAACTTGGCGTTGCGGATAAAATCGAATGGATTCAACTCAAAGACGCCTATCGTCTTATTTCCAAAAAGGAAGGGTACGATTTCACGTTGCCTTTTGGTTTGGATGCTTTTATCGAAACGTGCGATAAACTTTGCCCGGACGGTGGCAAATATGCCAAGCATTTCGTGGAATTGTGCAAACAAGTTCGTGACGCAATGAGTTATCTTGGCAAGTGCCACGGAAAGCCCGATCCCCAAGTGTTGATGGAACAATATCCCGACTATCTCAGATGCGGTTCCTACACGGTGGGCGAAGTTATGGAATCGTTGGATTATCCACAAATCATCAAGGATAATATCAACGCTTATTGGTCCTACTTGGGTGCAGATGCCAACAACCTAACGTTCTTGCACTATGCAAACATGCTTTACAGCTACATAACCCGTGGTGCATGCATTCCCAAGTACCGTTCTCACGAATTGTCTTTGGCAATGGAAGAAAGAATTCACGAACTTGGCGGCGACATTTTCTTCAACACCGAAGTCACAAAAATTTTGACGGACGAAAACGGTCATGTCAGCGGTATAGAAATTGCCGACGGCACGCAGTTTGCCACCAGACATGTCATTGCCAACTGTTCGCCACACGTTGTATACGGTAAGTTGATGGATCCAAAGGCCGTTCCCGAACGCGCACTCAAACTCACCAATTCCAGAAAGTTGGCAGGACGCGGATTCACAGCATTCTATGCTTTTAACAAATCCCCCGAAGAATTGGGTATCACAAGCCACAACTATTTCATCTACGATTCTTCCGACAGCATGAAAGAGTACGAAAAAATGAAGCAGTTGCACGGCAACTACAGCCAAGCCACGGTTTGTTTGAACCTTGCCGATCCCGACTGTTCCCCCAAGGGCACGACGATGCTTTATATCACCACGTTGTTCACCGAAGACGTTTGGGCGGATGTGGAGGAAAAGGACTACTTCAAACTGAAAACGGAAATTGCTCGCAACTTGCTACGGAACTTCGAAGAATCCACCGGCACGCACTTGTCCGAATATTTGGAAGAATTGGCGGTGGCAACGCCCCAAACCTATGCACGCTACTGCGGACATCCGCAAGGCGTAATCTACGGCTACGAATCCGCCCCAAGAGACGGTTTGTTGAACAGAATTATGTCTGTGGAAGAAGACCGTTTCGTGGAAGGTTTGCGCATTTGCGGCGGCTATGGCGAACGCCTTGACGGTTTTCCCAGCAGCTACAAATCGGGCGCTAACGAGGCGGATAGAACACTACGAGACATGCAAAAGGAGGGAGCTTGAAATGTTATTCAACAAGAATAAAGATGATATTCAACGTTTTCTAAACATGGGTGCCGACCGTCGCAAAATAATCGACGATACCCCGGCAACTCCGCTACCCAAAACCTATGCCGTCAACGAACTTTCCAAAGCATTGCATCCGGGCACAATTGTCGGCGAAATTGTCTCTTTTGTCGACGTTACAAGAGATTGCAAAAAGATAACTATCAAATCCAAGGGCCCCAACGGACGTTTTCCGTATTTCCGTGCAGGCCAATTCGCAACACTTTCGTCCAAAGTTGGCGATTCCTACGTAACACGCCCCTATTCCATTTGTTCTTCCCTCAACCAAGCATTGCAAGGAATTTTGGAAGTAACCGTTCAAAAGAGCGGACTTTATTCCACCTATTTGCTTCAACAAGCCAAGGTTGGCGAAACAATTTTGGTGGGTGAACCTAGCGGAGATTTCTATCACGACGACTTGCGTGACAGGGAAACGGTTTTTGCCATTGCCGGCGGAAGCGGTGTAACGCCATTTATTTCCATGGCAAAAAGCATTCAAGAAGGATCGGAAGATTTCCGCCTTGTGTTGGTTTACGGCGTAAGAACGGAAGAAGATTTGCTGTTCGATCCCGCAACTTTCAACAGCGACAAAGTAAAGGTGCACGTCGTGCTGTCGGAACAAAAATCCGATAAGTATTTGCACGGCTTTATCACAAAAGAGTTGATACAACAACTCATGCCGCAAAATTGCAGCATTTTCGCTTGCGGCCCCGACGGAATGTACCGTTTCTTGGACGAACAGTTCGCACAACTTGGCGTAAGTTTGCACTCCGTGCGTAAGGAACACAATTCCGTTGGTAACAGAGCGTTGGGAAACCCCAAAACTTTCACTTTGAAGGTCCGAATTCGTGACAAAGTGTATTCTATTCCTGCAAGACAGGACGAAACTTTGGTAACAGCCATGGAAAGAGCCGGTATTCTCGCTCCCGTAAGATGCAAAGCAGGCGTATGCGGATTCTGTCACAGCCGCAAAATCAGTGGCGAATGCACAATTCCGCAAGAAAGTGACCACAGAAGACAAGCCGACTTGAAGTTTGGCTACATTCATCCTTGTTGCACCTATCCCGATAGCGACATGGAAATTGACGTTCCGCCGGTAGGAGTAACGCTATGACGCCCTTGGCTATTGTTTTTGTGTCAATCTATGCAGTGGCACTTTGTTTCTATTTCTACACCCGTCCCAGCGGAAACATCAAATGGCGTGCTATCAACAAGTATGTGATGGCAACGCTGTACTTGGCGTATGCAATTTGCCAATTTGCCCTCAACTATCAACTTTCAAGCTATCACATCGTGTTGATGGCGGCATTGGTGTTGGCGTATTTGGGCGACATTTTCTTGGTGTTCAGCCTTAACCGCGGCGGCGACTTTTTTCTTGCAGGGAATTTGTGTTTCGTTGCCTACTATTTGGCATTATTCCACGACAAAGGCTTTGTTTTTGCCGACTACTTTTGGGTACTGTTGGTGTGGGCGGTTTTGTGGGGAACGTTTTTGGTTCTTTCGCAAACGTTGCCTAACGTGTTCAAGTTTGGCAGAATGCGTTGGGGTATGACGGGTTACTTGGCTACGATAATGATGCACGGCTGTTTCGGCTTGGGCGCAATAGTTTTGTTGCCGTCGTTGCCGTACGTACTGTTGGGTGCCGGCTCTGTAGCGTTCATGATCAGCGACATGATTTTAACGGTAGATAGATTTATCGTGAAAAACAACAAGTGGATCGTACGTGCCAACAGCTTGTTCTATTTCGGCGGATTGTTGCTGATAGTGCTCAGTTTGGGCTACTAGAATACAACTGCGGCGCAATGCGTGTAAACAAGTTGATGCAAGGTGTATTTGTCAAGCGTGCATTGTAAGTTGTGAAATTTCCATTGTGGAAATGGTACGAAATATAACATAATTCACAAGTAAAAATTAACAAAAAAAACGACAGTTTTCGTGAAAAAACTGTCGTTTTTTTGTGGTGACCCTAATGGGGTTCGAACCCATGTTATCGGCGTGAGAGGCCAACGTCCTAGGCCACTAGACTATAGGGCCGCAATTCAATTGCTTTGTTATTCTAGCATAAAAAACCGTTGTTTGCAACCGTTTGCGCACAAAATGCCGCCAAAACGGTAGTTTTTTGCATCGCAGAGGCGTTTTTGCGTTGTCGCAGTGTGCGGCACAAACAATTATATGCGGAATATGAGGCGCACCCGAATGAAAAATGCCGCCAAATTGGCCCAATGTGCAAAAATTGGGTATTGACTTTGAAAT
>CAZADD010000047.1:0-10449 GCA_964483825.1 uncultured Oscillospiraceae bacterium | reverse complement strand
CGCTTCGGAAACGCGAACGGTTGTTGCCGCTTGCTTGATGCGCACGTTGGATTCGCTTGCATAGTTGTTGAATTCGTTATCGATAAAACTGAATTCGCAAACGATTTCGCCACGCTTGACGGTGATGCGCAAAACACGGTAGGAACCGATTTTATAGTCGTAGGAAGATTCACGCTTCAATTCCTTGACGCCTTCCTTGCCCAACGTGTGCTTGACGATGTCGTCGAAATAACGTTTGAATTCCGTCGACAGCGTTCCGTACTTTTCTTCCATGGTGAGTTTGACACGGTTGAACTTGACTGCATCGGGATCTTCTTCCGCAACGGCAGCGACAACGGGTTCTTCCACCGGTGCCACAACGGGTTGCGGTTCCGGCTCGACGACAGGTTCCGGCTCGGTTACCGCGGGAGCAACAGGCTCGGGCGCAGGCAACACAACCGGTTGCACTACCACGGGTTGCGCTTCGGACGGAACGTCACTGTTTTTGGCCCTACGTTTGCGATCCTCCTCTTCCCTTCTGCGACTGCTACTCAAACTTTCATGAACGATATCTCTGACGATCACGAACACTGCGAACAGACAAAGAATGCACATGAAAAACATGAATATTACTACCACGACTTTCAACAATTCATCCATTTTGATAGTCCTCCTTTGGTTTTGTTTGTTAGCGATACTTTGCGTATCGGAAATGACTTTTTGTTTTGGCAAAACGGTGCGCAAAAGCGCACGCGCGTGCGCGTGTTAAAAAATAAAGTGGGCAAATGCCGCACATATTGTGAATATATCAACGCCCCTTGGGCAGCTTGCCGCAAACACGTTGAAAAACGTTTGCGAACGCCCCAAAAAAAACAAGGGCAAGAAAGATGCAAAATACGCAAAAACCCCACACGGCAGGGTGCAGGGTTATCAACACAAAACACGACGTAAAACTCAAAATAACCGAAAACTTTTGCACGTGTCAACAGTTTTCAATCCTCCTAAGAGAAGGCTATTTCGATGCGTCCCCCCCCCCGTGCGTTTTTTATATAATATCACGATTTTTTTCGATAATCAATTATATGAAATAAAAAAATCGAAAAAATGTTCAAAAAAAGTGCTGTTTTGGGCACTTTTTTGAGAAAATATAACATTTTATTGCAATTTTTGGTGACAATTTTCCGCCGCAACCGCAAAATTACACTCCGCAACCTTTTGACGCACGGCAACTGCAATTGTGCACTTTTTTTGAACTTCGGGACGAAAATTTTGATAACGGTGGCACTTTTTTGAACCGCACGACAGGCTTTTTTATACAAAAAAATCCCCGCACGCAAAAGTTTGTTTTGCCGTGCAAGGAAAGGAAAATTTTGTGTCGCAAAAATTGGCGACGTATTCAATTTTTTGAAACCTAGGCCAACTTCAACAGTTCGGCAAGGCTGGACAGCGGCACAAAACTGTGCGATACGTAGTTCTGACAAACGTACAAGGCCTCTTTCAAAGTGTCCGTCGTGAAGTTCAAATTTTTTAGTTTTTGGTAGGCAAGACCATCCAACATGTTGCAACAAGACACCACCTTGGGGCTGATTTGTTGGGAATGTGCCGTTCGGCAAGCGTCGCAAACGATGCCGCCACGCTCGATATCCAAGTACAGCGCAGTGCGTTTAATGCCGCACACCGAACAACTGTCGAAGCCCAATTTGAAACCGTCCAATTCCAAAAAATCCAAAAGGAATTTCAACGTGACAAGCAACGGCTGAACACCGGAAGACAGCTGTTCCAAAGCGCGCAGCAGCACCACGAACATTTCCGCATCGTTTTGCCCTTCCTCGGTGTAGTTCAAGAAACATTCCGCAACGGTACAAGCGGCGTAGTAGCTGACAATGTCTTCGCGCAAGGAATAGAAACTTTCCAACTGTTCGCACGTTTTCAAAGTGAAACGGCCGCCCGTCTCGGCCAAATCGTACTGACCGAAACAAAACTGATCGCAAGCGTACTTCAACTTTGCACTGCCCTTGCGAACGCCTTTTGCGTGAACGGAAATTTTGCCGTACTCCAACGAGTACAGCAAAACCAGTTTATCGTTTTCCTTGTAGTCGGTGGATTTCAGTGCCACCGCTTTTGTCGTTACGTCCATCGGACAATTCCTTGTACAGTTCGTAGTAGGCAATTTTGCCTGTTTTTTCAAAAAGATTCCACACCAGATTTTTCACAGTTTTGCACCTCGCTTCTAGTGTGTGCAGCGAAAGTGCGTTCTATTCCACAAAACTATCTGCTTGTGTAACCAAGTTCGTTCAATACGCTGGGATTGTTGCGCCAATCTTCCTTGACTTTTACCCACAGCGTCAAAAACACGCGTGCTTCCAACAGCTTTTCGATACTTTCACGGGCGTGAATTCCGATTTCTTTTATCATTGCGCCGTGCTTGCCCAAAACAATGGGTTTGTGCGACGCTTTTTCCACCAAAACGGTAGCGTCGATATCCCATGCGCCGTTTTCGTACTGCATTTTGTTAAGTTGCACGCCCACGCCGTGAGGCACTTCGTTTTCGCACCCCAACAGCACCTTTTCGCGAATAATTTCGCACACCAAGTAGCATTGGCTTCTGTCCGTCACGTCGTCTTCTTCGAAATATTCTTCCGTGCCCGTCAAATACTTTTTGAGTGCATTTTTCAATTCATCCACACCGCGGTTGCGCCTAGCGGAAACACAGTAGACTTCGGCAATGCCCTCGATTTCGTTAAGTTTGGCAAGCTCCGGCATAAGTTTTTGCGGCTGAACGATATCCGTTTTGGTTACAACCACGACGATGGGTGCCGATTGCTTTTTGTACTTGGCAATTTGCGCAAGTTCCCTATCGGAAATTCCGTCGTGTCCGTCGATAACAACCAAAATGCAATCCACGTCCGTCACGGCGTTGTCGATACTTCTTAGCATGTAGTCGCCAAGTGCGTTTTTGCTTTGCAAAAATCCCGGAGTATCCACGAACACAATTTGGCTGTCTTCGTCCGTCCAAATGCCCATAATGCTATCTCGCGTGGTTTGCGGTTTGGGGGAAACGATGGAAACTTTTTGTTTGATAAGTGCATTCAACAGCGTCGATTTTCCCGCATTGGCCAAACCGACGATGGCAATAAATCCTGTTTTTTTCATATTTTTACTCTCTGGTTACGCCGGCTTCTTGCAAAATTTCCTTTTGCAGTGCCGTCATTTGTTCTTCATCGGCTTTTTCTTCGTGATCGTAGCCCAACAAGTGCAACAATCCGTGCAACGACAAAAAGCACATTTCACGCTTCAAACTGTGGCCGTATTCCGCAGCCTGTTGCTTGGCACGGTCCAAACAAATGATGACGTCGCCAAGGTTCAATCTGCGTGTTTCGGGGTTGATGCTATCCAGCGCAAAGGCGGAAAGTTCCACCACTTGACGATTGACATTGGCAACGGGGAACGACAACACGTCGGTGACGGCATCTACGTTGCGATATTCTTTGTTAAGTTGTTGAATTTCTTGCGGCGAAACGACGGACAGTGACATTTCCAATTTGTCCGACGGTTGCCCCAAATGCTTCAAAGCCTTTTCTAAAACTTTTTTGATTTCGTACTTTTTCAATCCTACGTTTGTGAAGAAAATTTTCATTTGTCGCCTTCCAATTTTACTTCGGGATACTTCACTCTTTGGTGACGAATGCCCGAATAGGTTGTTATGATTGTGCTTTTGATAACGTCCAACTCCTTCATGGTGATGTCGCAGTTGGAAAACTGTTCGAATGCAATGCGCTCGTCCACGATGCCATCCACAATTTCTTCCGCTTTGGATTTGTCGCCGCTAGCGCGCAAAGCCGCTTCCGTAGCATCGCAAATCATCAAAATTGCGGAAATTTTGTTGGTGGGTTTGGGACCGTCGTAGCAGTAGCCGTCGTAGGGAAGTTCACCGTCGGTGTACTTTTTGGCTTTCAAGTAGAAATACTTCAACGGCATTGTGCCGTGATGTTCCATTATTGCCGCTTGCACTTCTTTGGGCAAGCCGTGTTCTTTTGCAATTGCCAAACCGTTGACGGTGTGCAATTTTATCATGTTGACACTGGCTTCCGGAGTCATTGTGTCGTGCGGGTTAACTCCGCCAAGTTGGTTTTCGGAAAAATAGGCAGGGTTGCGAATTTTGCCGATATCGTGGTAGTAGGCGGCGGCACGTGCCATAACGACACTTTGTCCGATTGCCATTGCGCACGCCTCCACGTAGATTGCAACGCTCAAACTGTGATTGTAGGTACCGGGAGCCTTTTCGAAAAGTTTGCGCATCAACTCGTTGTCACTTGAAGCAATTTCCGAAAAACGGAAAGACGACGTTGTTTTGAAAATCTTTTCCGAAACGGGAACGATCACAAACATCAGCATTACGCCGATAATTCCGCTACCGAACGAGCATGCCACTTTGACGGCGAAATCCAACAAAACCCAACTGTCTTCGAACATCAGGTAGCTTATCGCAGCACAGCAAGCGGAAACCAAGCCCAGCAACAAACCCACCACAACGTAGCGCAAACGGCGGTAGTCCTTGCCCAAAACGAAGGACGCGAACACCATTTCCACCACGCCGCCGAACAGCAAATAGAAGTAGCCTTCCGTTGCAACCGTTGCATCCGTTTGCCAGTTGATACTTTGCAAAAAGTAGATCATTACCACCACAAAATTGGCAAAAAAGCCGCATTTGCCGGAAACGATCAAAGAAAGCACCAACGAACACAGGGAAAACGGAACTATATACAGCCCGAAATCCACCCAAAAATTAGCGCAAGAAATTGTCACGTAGGAAAACAGCATGGTTGCGAACATTGCCACCGTGTAGCGCACCTGTTCCATTGTTTTTCTATCCGCAAAGTAACAGTACAACGCCAAAGTGGCAAGCAACATTGCCGTTGCCGACAATTGAACCAAAATTTTGATGCCGCCGTCTTCCGAAACGTTTTTCCAGTTTGTGAGCAATGCCATTGCCGTGAAAACAAGAAATGCCACAACGTAGCAAGCAACAATTTGTTTTCCCTTGACGGAGCTCATTCGTTTTACTTTTGTCATTATTTATCCTCGTTGTTTTCGTAGGCTTTGACAATCTGTTGAACCAACGGATGTCGCACTACGTCCTTTTCCGAAAGTTTGATGATACCGATATCGTCAATATCTTTCAGAATTCTTACGGCGTGTTTTAACCCGGAAGTGTGACCGCTTGGCAAGTCCACTTGTGTGAGGTCGCCGGTTATTATCATTCTACTGTTTTCGCCAAGCCTTGTCAAAAACATTTTTATTTGCTCTTTCGTGGTGTTTTGTGCTTCGTCCAGAATTACGTAGGCGTTGGATAGCGTTCTGCCGCGCATATACGCTAGCGGCGCAATTTCAATCGTCCCGCGCTCCATCATTTTGGCGAAACTGTCCACACCCAACAGCTCTTGCAACGCATCGTACAGCGGACGCAAGTAGGGATTGACTTTTTCTTGCAAATCACCGGGCAAAAATCCCAACTTTTCCCCAGCTTCCACGGCGGGGCGTGTTAGAATTATTTTTTCCACTTGCTTTTGCTTGTAGGCATTGACGGCAATTGCCACCGCCAAGTAGGTTTTACCTGTGCCGGCAGGGCCTATGCCGAAAGTTACCGTCTTTTTCTTCATCAAATCGACGTACTTTTTTTGCCCGACGGTTTTGCTTTTGATGGGTTTGCCCTTGTTTGTTATGGCAACCACGTCGTACAACAACTCGTCCACTTCGTCCAGTTGTCCGTTTTTGGCGCAACCGCACAAGTAGTTAACTCTACCGATATCCAAGTTTTCGCCCGAATCGATAAAATTTTTAAGTTTGTTAAGCACGGCAAGCGCCCTTTCGACGTCTCTTTCATCACCCATGAGATGACTTTGACCGTCTTGCATGACCACTTTCACGTCGAACGACTCGCAAATGGCCTTGATATTTTCGTCAAATGCGCCGAAAAGACGAATAAGTTCGTCCATGGATTCCACTTCGATTTTTCTTGTTACCGTAAGAATAATCCTCCTAGTTAATTTGCGTACTGCCCAAAACGATTGCTTTCACGCCGTTGCTTTGCACTTCGAAAACAACGCTTTCCACAGCGAAATTTGCCAGTTCCGTTGCTTGTTGCAACGCTTTGCGTTTAAGTTCATCCACCGCTTCGGCCAGTTGAGCACTGCGAGTTACCGTTTGCGTTTCGTAGTAGACGACCCGTTCCACGGTAACGTTCAGCGGAAAAATGCAAAAAGTTTCGCTTTCCGTCCGATAAGATTCAAACGGCGGCCTTTTGCCGTAGTTTTTGCCAAACAGCCACACGGAATTTGCACAAAACGTGCGACCGCTATCCACCGTTTCGGTGACGGTGCCGTCAAATTCCGCAAACGCACTGCAACTTTGTTGCAAAACGACGTTGCCCAGTGCATAAACTTCTTCCGTGGTGCCGTCGTTAAAAGTGCGCAAGCCCCAAACCAAAACGTCGCCTTGACAAACCGTATCCCCAACGGAAACGGCCGGCGTGCCTTGTTCGCAAAGCAACTCAACAACCGTGCCGCCTTGCGTTGCAACGATATCTCGCCTTGAATGCACGTCTATCGGCCGGTCCGTTTGTTTCCGCTTGACGGCATTGACGTACAGCACACTGCCCTTTCGGTGAACCACTGCGTACATTGCGTCCAACCGCACAGCCAATTTGTTTTCCAAAACGTCCGTTTGAAAACCGGAAAGCCAACTGCCTTGACGCACGTCCAAGCCATCCAACGCAACAAGCACTTCCTGTTCGGAGTAGTCGCCGTCCACGCATATTTTCCAACAAATTTTTGAGGAAAACACTAACGCAACAATGCCCAACACAACGGCTGCAAGTAGCACAAAATGCCGTTGAAAACGCTCGATGGCACTGCTTGCACCGATTTTTTTGATTTCAACGACATTATAGCACTTTTCTTCGAGATATGCAACAATCTGCTTTGCAACTGCAGTTTCCACCGTTATTTGGCAAGTTTTTCCCTGTCTTTTCACGTCGAACAACACGTAGTTTTGTGAAAGTTTGTTCAGCGTGCGTTGGATATTTAGGCCGCAAAAACAAATTTCCGTGCGCAAACTAGCCATTTACCACCGAAACAGACGAAATTTTTCCAACGATAACGGCAAACTGCTTTTCCAAACACTTGATTTGCAGTTGGTCTCCGCACACTTGCAATCGGCCGCCGTGCACAGCAAAACACACTTTGCACACGGAATATTCCACAACGCCACGGTGCCCTTCGATGACGGCAACACCATTGTCGAAAACGGCGTACTTGCACCCTGCCGCCGATGTCAATTCACAGCCGCAAATATTGGCAATGCATTGTCGGAAAGATCTGTTCATACGCACATTATATGCGTAAAAAAACGGTTGTTTGACTTGTTAAAGAACTTTATCCAACAGTTCGGTGATTTCTTGCAACTTTTCTTCGGACATTTCGCCCTTGGAATTTTGCACACAATTCAACACGTGCGCCTTCAAAATTTCCTTGTTGGCACGGGTCAAAATTGCCTGACTAGCCAAAATTTGGTTGGAAATATCAATGCAATATCTGTCTTCGTCCACCATTCTGATGATGCCTTCCAGTTGTCCGCGTGCGGTGTTGAGCAAACGCTTTACTTGTTTTTTATCTGCTTTCATTTTTCTTCTCCTTTGGTTGTGCGTAGTAGGGATTGTTGCAACCGGCAACAACACGGTTTTTGTTACAAAACGGTGACGGCGGTCACTTGATAATCTTGTGCTTCCACTGCTTGGCGCAAGGTTTCGGCGCTAACGCTTTCCGTTGCGGTAACGGTTGCCGTTTTGTTTTCCAAACTTACGGAAACTTCCGCAACACCGTCGATATTTTTGAGTGTTTTTTCCACCCTTGCCGTACAATGTCCGCACATCATTCCTTCGATTGTGAGTTGATACTTCATAACATTTTCTCCTTTTTGCTTTATTTCACAGTGTCCGTCACAATCGGGCACGGTTTTGTTTTTTGCGTTCAGCGGCTTGAAAAAATTCAGTCGCAAGGCGTTTCCCACCACAAACAAGCTGGAACAACTCATTGCGGCGGCACCGATCATCGGGCTTAGCTTCAATGCAAGCGGCGTCATATACAGCACGCCGGCGGCAAGAGGAATACCTATCACGTTGTAGAAAAACGCCCAAAACAAATTTTGTTTTATGTTGCGCAACGTTTTTCTGCTGAGGGAAATGGCCGTTGCCACATCCTGCAAATCGTTTTTCATCAGCACCACGTCGGCACTGTCCACGGCGATATCCGAACCGTTTGCCACGGCAATGCCCACGTCCGCACGGGTGAGTGCAGGAGCGTCGTTTATGCCGTCGCCCACCATCGCAGTGGTACCGCCTTTCATAAATTCTGCAACCTTTTGTTCCTTTTCGTTGGGCAAAACTTCGGCAAAATATTCGTCGATACCCACTTCGTTACACACGGCTTTTGCGGCGGAACAGCTGTCGCCCGTTAGCAACGCCACTTTTACACCCAAAGAATGCAACTGCTTAACGGCTTGTTCGGACGTGGTTTTCACTTTGTCGCCGACGCCGATAACGCCCACGACTTTGCCGTTTTGCGCAACGATAAGACAAGTTAGCGCTTGGCTTGAATATTCTTCAATTTGGCTTTCAAATGCTTGTTGTGCACAGATTTCTTGCATAAGACGGACATTACCAACGGCATAGGATACTCCGTCCACCGTTGCCACAACTCCACGCCCCGTGAGCGTTTGAAATTGTGACGGAACTTTCATTTCGATGTTGTGTTGCTCACAGTAGGAAACTATTGCCTTGCCCAAAGGATGTTCACTTTGCTTTTCTATGCCACCGATTGCCGCAAACAAAGCGTCATTATCGCCATTGAAACAAAACTTTTTGACAACGGGAACACCTTCCGTAACGGTGCCTGTTTTGTCCAACACAACTTGCTTGACGGATGCCAATTTTTCCAAAACTTCGCCGTTTTTGAACAAAATTCCGTTTTGAGCCCCTTTACCTGTGGCCACCATGATGGCAACGGGAGTGGCCAAGCCCAACGCACACGGACAAGAAATAACCAGCACTGCAATGGCAAATTCCAACGCAGTGGAAAACGGTTGCCCCACGCACAGCCACACTATAAGCGTGACAAGCGCAACGGACATAACTATCGGCACGAACACGCCGGCAATTTTATCGGCAAGACGCTGAATGGGTGCTTTGGACGCACCGGCTTCTTCCACCAGCGCAATTATTTGAGCAAGCACACTTGTTTCGCCAACGTCGGTGACACGAACTTTGACAAATCCCCCCACGTTGACGGTGCCGCCGACAACTTTTGAACCGACTTGCTTTTCCACCGGCAAACTTTCGCCGCTTATTGCACTCTCGTTGGCAAAACAACTGCCCGAAACGACAACTCCGTCGGCAGGAAAAGACATTCCGCTTTTTACCGCCACGACGTTACCGACAACAAGCGTTTTGCTATCCACTTGAATTTCCGTGTCGCCTTCCACAAGCAACGCCGTGTTGGGCACAAGTTTTTTCAACTTTGAAAGCGCATCGCCGGTTTTGCGTTTAGAACGGCCTTCGAAATACTTGCCCAAATCCACAAGAGCCAATATCATTGCGGACGATTCAAAATACAGTTCGTGATGATACTTGGCAACCGTTTCCACGTCGCCACGCCCCAATGCGGAACTCATCACAAAAATGGAAATAACTCCGTACAAGGCACCGGCAAACGAACCCACCGCAATAAGCGAATCCATGTTGGGCGAACCGGTGAACAACCTCTTGAACCCCACAATGAAGTAGTTGCGGTTGACGTACCACACGGCCAGACACAACAAAAACTGCACCAACGCAAAGGATACGGCATTTTCCGTACCGACCAAAAACTCGGGCAACGGCAAACCCACCATGTGCCCCATTGCAACGTACATCAAAACTACGCACACCGCCAACGAAAACACCAGGCGGAACAGCCCGACGGAATTTGTTGGCTGCGCTTGCACTTTGGCGACGGCTACTTCGCCGGCGACGGATGCGCCGTAACCGCCCTTTTGCACGGCGGAAATTATTTCCTTTTCCAAAAGAACTTTTTCGTCGTACACCACCGTCATGCTGTTGGTAAGCAAACTTACCGTGACGCTTTCAATGCCGTCCAATTTTTTCACGCTTTTTTCCACGTGTGCGGAACATGCCGAACAGGTCATGCCGCTAACATCGAATTTTTTTTTCATAATTCCTCTCTACCCCTACCTGGTGGGGGTGTATTCATATTGTATTACGTTTATTGACAAAAGTCAACGAAAAAATAAGCGGATACACCAAAAATTCACGGTAGTTTCAGCAAAAAAATAAATAAAGCCGCATTTAACTGCAAGTATTTTCAAATTCCGACAATAAAATAAGGTAATACGAAAATTATTCACAATTGACAATAC
>CAZADD010000046.1:0-11113 GCA_964483825.1 uncultured Oscillospiraceae bacterium | reverse complement strand
GTCTTGTTCGGCTTCTTTTTTGAAAATTTTCCAACTGCCGTTTTCTACCGAAGGCAGTGAAAACGATACGTTCTTGCCGTCGTTTGAAACGGTCATTTTGTGGTCAAATTTGGGTTGTGCACTTTTCTTTGGTGCATTGTTGCAGTCGAACAAAAACTCCGCACCGTTATCAGCTCTGGTTACAAGTTGATTTTCGTAGAGATCGGTTGAGTCGACGCGCAATTTTTCAATGCCGAAAGGGGCTTGAAAATTGTCTGGGGCGGTGCTTGAATACATTTTGTTCAATATGTTCGCCGCCAAAATGCACGGTGAACTGCCGCCGTTAACCGAATTCGGTAAATTTCCGCTGAACCAACACAAAAACGTGTGTTGGGTGGTGTATCCGGCAACTAGCGCTTGCGTATTACCTTTGCTGTTTCCGACAGTGCCGGTTTTTGCAGCAACGCTAAAGTTGCTTTTCAAATTTTTAGCCGTGCCACAACGTACTGCGTTTTGCAACAAGTCCGTCATCAAATAAGTCGATTTTTCATCAAAAACCCGATTGTGCGTCATTTTTCGTTGAAAAACGGTGGTGTTTCCCTTTTGAATGCTTTTGACGAAGCTTGCGTCGTTCCGTATTCCTCCGTTGGCCAGCACTAAATAGCAGTTTGCAAGTTGCACTGGCGTCAGTCCGCCGTCCACATTTCCCAGTGCAAGAGAAAGATTTTGCTTTCCTTCAATGCCCATCCGCTTCAAATACTTTTCCGCAGTGCTTAGGCCAAGCGAATTTAGCGTTTTCACGGCCGGAACATTCAAACTGCGCGTTACGGCATCTTTAACTGTAGTCCAGCCGCAAAATTTGCCGTTGCCGGACGGTTTATATCCCGAAAAATCCGTTGGTTCATCCAAAATCGGCGACGCTTGCGTGATCAGTTTTTCACAAAATGCCGGCGTATACACAGCTATAGGCTTTGCCGTGCTACCTATTTGTTTGGGAAGCGTTGCGCTTTCGCCGCGAAAGTAGCTTGCAATCACTCCTCCAAAGTTGTTGCAAACCAAGCAAGATAAATCCGCTGTCGAACCGTCCGTGTTTGCCGTTTTGTCGTTTGCAACGCAGTCGTTCAAGACATTTTGTACATGTGTATCGCAGTAAGTTTGTATCACATACTTGGAATGCAACAGTTGGTTTTGCGTTACGTTCAAAAGAGCGCAGGCTTCGTCAATTGCCATTCTTGCGTAGGTTTTAACCTTGTTTTGAACGAACTGTTTGTACGATATTTCTTCGCCCAGTGCAGTGATGTAACATTCTTCCGATATAAATTCTTGTTCTAACATCAATTTTAACACGATATCTCTGCGTGCCTTGCATTTTTCGGAGTTTTTATCCGGGGCATATACGTTCGGTGCCTTTATCATTCCGGCTAGCGTTGCGCTTTCCGAAACGGTTAAGTTTTCCGCGCTTTTGTTGAAGTAGGCGTTTGCGGCATTTTCCAATCCGTAGGCATTTCTCCCAAAGTAGATGGTGTTTAAGTACATTTCCAAGATTTCCTTTTTAGAGTACTTGCTTTCCAATTCCAACGCTAACAGCATTTCGTTGACCTTTCTTTTTACGTTTTTATCTAAGCTTAAGTGCGTGTTTTTAATCAACTGTTGCGTGATTGTTGAAGCTCCTTCTTTGAAACTGCCACTTTTCACGTTTTTTGCAGCGGCACTAAAAATTCGCTTTGTATCTAGTCCGCCATGCGAGAAAAACCGTTTGTCTTCCACTGCAACGAAGGCTAAATAGGTGTAGTCGTGCAGTGATGACAGCGGTATTTGTTTGTTATCGCCAAAGTAAAACGTATCTTTCAGTGGGTTGCCGTCGATATCCAGTATGACAAGATCGGCACTCACTTCGTTTAGTTTGTCGGTATCCAGCTTAACAAAATCGTTGCTGTTTTTGAAAATTGTTATTGCCGTTAGTGCACCTAACGACAAAACAAGCATCAACGCGCAAAAAGTTAGTACAAAAATTTTCACAAATTTCTTGGTCATTGTACTTATATTGTCTGTTGTTTGCACTTTTCTATTTATTTTTCTTGAAAAATATCTAAAAATGGAGTAAAATGTTTCTATATGTGGAAGTATGCGGAAAGCATGGAGGATTTTGTTTTGAAGTACTTTATTCACACTTACGGCTGTCAAATGAACGTGCACGATTCGGAAAAAATCGCAGGCATTTTGCGTTCGTTGGGCTATCAAGAATGTGACGCGGCGGAAAACGCCGATGTTGTAGTGTTCAACACTTGTTGCATTCGTGAAACGGCCGAGCAAAAAATTTACGGACATTTGGGACAGTTGAAAAAAATCAAAAGAAAAAATCCCAAAATGATAATTGCCGTTTGCGGCTGTATGTCGCAACAAGAAGGTGCTGCGGAAAAAATTCGTGAAAGCTATCCGTTTGTTGATATCGTGCTTGGAACAAGCAACTTGCACATGTTGGGCGATGCTGTCTTGAACGCACAAAAGAAAAAGAAGCTGTTCAACACGGAGTTTTGCACTTACAACGAAGAAGATTTTTCGCAATATCGCACAAGTTTTCCCAATGCGTGGGTTAACATCAACTACGGCTGCAACAATTTTTGCACTTACTGCATTGTGCCTTACGTTCGTGGCCGTGAACGCAGCCGAAAACCCGAAGACGTGTTGGCGGAAGTGAAATCGTTGCTTGCGGAAGGTTACAAGGAAATCACTTTGCTTGGACAAAACGTCAATTCCTACGGCAAGGATTTGGAAGGTGTTTCCTTTGCGTCGTTACTTAACGAAATTGGAAAACTTCCGGGCAAATTCCGTTTGCGTTTCATGACGTCGCACCCCAAGGATTTAACCGACGACATTATCGACGCCGTTGTGAACAATGCAAACGTGTGCAATAACATTCACTTGCCTGTACAAAGCGGTAGTACGGAAATTTTGCGTAGAATGAACCGGCGTTATACTCGTGAACAGTACCTTGAATTGGTAAACAAAATTCACGAACGTATTCCAAACGTGGGCATCACAACGGATATTATGGTTGGTTTTCCCGGCGAAACGGAACAGGATTTTGAAGACACTTTGGATTTGGTTCGTCAAGCAAAATACAGTTCGGCGTTTTGTTTTGTGTATTCAAGGCGCAAGGGCACACCCGCATACGACATGGAACAAGTTCCCTATGCCGTTAAGCAAAGCAGAATAACACGTTTGCTTGCTTGTCAAAACGAAGTTACAAAAGAAATTAGCAAAACAATGGTGGGACAACGGTACGAAGTGTTGGTGGAAGGCGCAAACTTCCGCTATCAAAACACAATGTGTGGACGCACCGAAAGCGGTCGCTTGGTAAATTTCAAGTGTTCCGACGACGCTATCGGGAAGTTTGTTACCGTGGAAATTGAAAGGGCAAGTTCTGCAACGCTGTGGGGCAGAATTGTATCGGAGGAATAATGGCAGACTATTCACCTATGATGAAACACTACTTGCAAACCAAGCAAAAGTACAACGATTGCATATTGTTGTACCGCTTGGGCGATTTCTACGAAATGTTTTTCGAAGATGCCGAAGTTGCAAGCAGGATACTAGATTTAACTCTTACGGGCAAAAACTGTGGAATGCCCGAACGTGCACCCATGTGCGGAATTCCCTATCATGCAGTGGATACCTATGTGGCAAAACTCATTGCCGCAGGGCAAAAAGTTGCCATTTGTGAGCAACTTTCCGACCCGAAAGAGAAAACAGGTGCCGTAGTGGAACGTGACGTTGTTAGAGTTATAACTGCAGGCACGGTTATGGAAAGCGACATATTGGAAGAAAAGCGCAGCAACTACATTGCGTCCGTTTGCGTTGCGGATAAAATCGGCGTTGCGTTTTGTGACCTTTCTACCGGCGAATTTTGCGCATCGGAATTGAGCGATGCTTCCAACGTTAGAGATTTGCAAGAATTGCTTGTTTCCTACAAACCTTCGGAAGTTATTTGTAACAGCACAGCACGTGAACTTTCCGACAATCTTGATTGTGTAAAAGCGGCCTACGTGCCCCGTTTTACACAGTTTGACGACGTGTATTACGACAAAAAGCGTGCCAAAGAAAAGGTTTTGGAACATTACAAAATATCCACAGTAGACGGTTTTGGTTTAAGTGGAAAGGCGTTTGCGGTGTGTGCTTGCGGTGCACTGATTAGTTACTTGGATAACACTCAAAAACGTGAATTATCCCATTTGCAAAACATACGCTACGTGGATAAAAACCGCTATATGTCCATTGACGTTAAAACACGCCGAAATTTGGAATTGAGCGTATCCTACCGGGAAAATAAGCGTGTTGGCAGCTTGGTTTGGCTGTTGGATAAAACTCAAACGGCAATGGGGGCGCGCTTGCTTGCCGATTGGGTGGATAGGCCGTTGCAAAAGGCATCGCAAATTAATGCACGCTTGGACGGCGTGGAAGAACTGTATTCTTCCTTCTTGATGCGCAGTGAAGTTGCAAAAGTTTTGCACGGTGTGTACGATATCGAGCGTCTTTCGTCCAAGATTGCCTACAACAATTTGTCGCCCAAAGATTGCATCACGTTGAAGCGTTCGCTGCAAAGTTTGCCGGCGTTGAAGCGTGTGATTGTCAACGCTAAAAGCAAAATTTTGCAAGATGTTTTTGGTGGAATCAAAGACGAACTGAGCGATGTGGCAAATTTGTTGGAACGTTCCGTTTGTGAAGATGCGCCGGCTGTTATCAAAGACGGCGATTATATCAAAAGCGGCTACGACAGCCGTTTGGACGAATTATACGATCTTGCAAGCAACGGTGGGGCAAAAATTTCCGCCTTGGAAGAATTTGAACGTAACCGTTCGGGACTTCGTACGCTAAAATTGGGCTACAACAAGGTTTTTGGCTACTATTTTGAAGTTAGCAACTCATTCAAAAACGACGTGCCTAATTATTTTATACGCAAGCAAACGCTTACCACGGGGGAACGGTTCGTTACGCCCGAATTGAAGGAATTGGAAGAAAAGATGCTTACTGCTTTCGACGAAAAAACTCGTTTGCAAAAGCAACTGTTCGATGATATTCGCAAAAAAATGCTGCCTTACATTCCTGCAATGCAGCAAACTGCGCAAGCTATTGCCGCATTGGACTGTTTGTCGTCATTGGCGCTTGTTGCGCAAACTAACGACTACTGCAAGCCCAAAATTAACGTTAAAAATTCCACACTTAAGGTGGTGGACGGACGGCATCCGATAGTAGAGTGCTACGTTAAACGCGACAATTTCATTGCAAATGATGTGCTTTTGGATACCGATGAAAACAGAACGATGGTAATAACCGGACCGAATATGGCCGGTAAAAGTACCTACATGCGCCAAGTTGCGCTCATCACGTTAATGGCGCACATTGGCTCGTTCGTGCCGGCAAAAAGTGCCGAAATTCCCATTGTCGACAAAATTTTCACCCGTGTTGGCGCAAGTGACGATTTGGCGTTCAACCAAAGTACCTTTATGGTGGAAATGGTGGAAGTTGCAAATATTTTGAACAACGCTACTCGAAACAGCTTGATTATTTTGGATGAAGTCGGTCGTGGTACGTCTACGTTTGACGGACTTTCCATTGCTTGGGCTGTTATGGAATATGTTTCCAAAAACGTCTGCGCAAAAACACTTTTTGCCACTCACTATCACGAGTTGACCGACCTTGAAGGCAAGGTTGACGGTGTGAAAAACTTCCGAATTACCGTGAAAGAATATAATAACTCCGTTATTTTCTTGCACAAAATTGCCCGTGGCGGTGCAAACAAGAGTTTTGGTATCGAAGTTGCAAAACTTGCAGGCGTGCCGCAAGCTGTTTGTGAACGCGCCAAGGAAATTGTTGCGCTGCTGGAAAATAGTAACGTCAACTACAGTTTGCAGGAATTATCTGATTCTGCAGACAACAGAAAAAGTAACAAATCGGCACAAGAAGTTGCATCCATTTTGCGTGATTTGGATATTAACAGAATTTCGCCGATAGAAGCATTTGACATTTTGAACAATCTTGTCAGAAGGATAAAAAACAATGATTGAAGAACTTAACAAAATTCACGTACTTTCGCCGGACGTGTACAACAAAATTGCTGCCGGCGAAGTAGTTGAAAAACCATATTGTGCGCTTAAGGAACTGGTGGAAAACAGTATCGACGCGGGCGCTAGACGTATAACGATTGAAGTTGACAAAGGCGGCATGGAACTTATATCTGTGACGGATAACGGATGCGGTATAAGCGAAGACGACTTGGTTGCGGCGTTCACAAAACACGCCACAAGCAAATTATTGTGTGCCGACGACCTGTGTTCAGTGCAAACTTTGGGATTTCGCGGAGAGGCGTTATCTAGTATTGCAGCCGTGTCGCGAGTAAAAATTACCACCCGTCAAGTGAGCGCGCAAACGGGCGTTTGCGCTACGCTTGAAAACGGCCAAATTATTTCAAAAGAATGCGTTGCGGCAAACGTAGGTACCAAAATTGAAGTTTACGATTTGTTTTACAACGTGCCTGCGCGCAAGAAATTTTTGAAAAGTGAATCTCGTGAAGGCGTGGATATTTCAAAATACGTTTCAAAACTAATTTTGACTAACGGAAATTTGGAAATTACGTACGTTTTGGACGGCAAAACGGTGTATCAAACCAAAGGGCAAGGACTCTCCGAAGCAATTTTTGCCGTATATGGTGCCGATTGCTTGCAAAATTGCTTGCCTATAAATTTTGAGGCGGATATCATGCGTATTAACGGATATATCGGCATGCCGGAATATTCAAAGGCAAATTCGACATATCAAACGCTTTCGGTTAACGGTAGATGCGTGTCGGATAAAGGCGTGCAAGCCGCAATCACACAAGCATACCGCCCCTATTTGATGACGAAAAAGTTTCCGTTTTTTGTGTTGGATTTATCCATTCCCTACGATTTAGTTGACGTGAACGTGCATCCAAGAAAATCTGAAGTGCGTTTTCAAAATTCGTCAATGGTGTGCGGTAAGTTTTACCGTGCTGTAGACCGTGCTTTGCGTGAGTTTACAATACAACAAGTTAACAGTATGATGCAACCGCCTGAAGATGACGAATATGAAGATTGTGTAACCGGTGACACCTTTGATAGAAGCGGTAATTTGTTCAGAAATATCACCGAAATGACCGGGGCGCAAGTTGAAGATATTTTGCAAATTGAACAGCAAACTCACTTGCAAAGTAAACAATCCTTGGAAGAGTTTGCGGAGGAGCTTGAACGCACGCTTACAGTTGCAAAAGCACGGAAGGAGCTTGGATTAGACGACGATGACACCGTTGAGCAATCGACTTTAACGTTGCCATATGTGGAACCTAAAGAAAAACCGCCCGTAGAGGTGGATATTGCCGATGAAATAATGGCGCGAACCAGAATACTGGGCTCCGCATTTAGAACCTATTTGATTTTGGAACTTGACGATAAAATTATTTTAGTGGACCAGCACGCTGCTCACGAACGCATTTTGTTTGACAAGTTAATGTCGGAAGAAAAGCGGCACATGCAAGATCTGTTGTTCCCCTACACATTTTCGGTGAAGGAAGATGAGGCGGAGTTTATCGAGCAAAATATTGATAATATTCTAAATGCGGGCATTGAAATACAACCGTTTGGTGTCAATACGTTTAGAATCAATGCCGTTTCGACCTTGCTTGCGAATACGGAAATGGAAGAGTTTGTTCGTTACTTGTTGTCATCGATGGACGATATGCGACTGGACGATAGAACACTTATTGTTGAAACGATTGCCAAGAAAGCGTGTAAGGCTGCAATTAAAGCCGGTACAGCACTTTCCGAATTTGAAATTAAATTTATTTTGCGTGGAATCTACGAAAACAAGATTTTGCAATGTCCGCACGGACGTCCGCTGACAGTGGTGTTTACAAAAACGCAATTGGAAAAAATGTTCAAGAGGATTGTGTGATGAAAACAATCATGGGTATAACGGGAACTACGTGCGTTGGAAAAAGCGCAGTTGCCGTTGAACTTGCAAAGCTGTTGAATACTGAAGTTGTATCGGCCGATTCTATGCAAATTTATTGTGGCATGGATGTGGGCACGGCAAAAATTACGCCACGCGAAATGCAAGGGATCAAACATCATATGTTGAACATTACTGCGCCCAACAATGATTTTTCTTCTTTTGAGTATAGTGAGACTGCGTCAAAAATTATCGACGAAATGTCGACAGTGCCAATAGTTGTTGGTGGGACTGGGTTTTACTTTGACAGTTTGGTGAAACCGCCCGAATTTGGCGGCTGTGATAAACAAAGACGTTGCGAATTGCAAGAAATTTTACAAAGGGACGGGCTGGGTGCGCTTTGTGAAAAATTGAAACTGTTGGATTTTGATACTTACATCAAAATTGATTTGAAAAATCCCGTTAGAGTTATTCGTGCTATCGAAATTGCTGAGCAAGGACAAAAACGATCTGAGGGAAAAAGGGCGGAATCATCTTGCCGTTATAATTTGCAATTGTATGTACTTTATCGAGACAGGAAAGAATTATACCAAATGATTGACGGTAGAGTAGATGCGATGATTGAAAACGGCTTGGTGGACGAAGTGAAAAATTTGATAAATACCTATGGCGTTTGTCGTACATCGGCACATTCGGCAATTGGTTACAAAGAAATAATATCATATTTACAAGGCAACTGCAGTCTTCAAGAAGCTACGGAAAAAATCAAACTAAACACACGGCATTATGCAAAACGTCAAGAAACTTATTTCAAAAAAATGAACGTCCGCAAATATATTGACGTTGCTAATAAGAGCGCAGCGGATGTTGCGCAAATAATTTTGGATGATTTTTTAGCACAAATGCAGTAATTATTGATAACCATAGCGACATTTCGAGTTTTGTAGAATACTACGACAGACATAATACAGCAAAAATGGAGGTAAACCACAATGAATATAGAAGTAGAACATGCATTACAGCAAGTGCAAGCACGGTTCAAAACGATCGAGGATACAGCTCTTTTGAATCAAGAAAAAGTTCTTCACGCTTTTTCCAATAATCAAATTGCTCTAAGACATTTCAATGGTACAAGCGGCTACGGAAACGATGATGTCGGCCGAGACGGCTTAAACCGTGTTGTTGCGGAAATTTTCGGTGCCGATGACGCTGTTGTTAGCCCGTTGATTACGTCCGGAACGCATGCGCTGACCCTCGCCTTATTTGGAGTGCTTCGCCCCGGCGACAAGGTACTTTCCATTTGTGGGGAACCTTACGACACGCTTCATGACGTAATATACGGAAAAAATATTGGCAGTTTGGCAGATTTTGGCGTTGAATTTCATTCTATCCCTCTAAAAAACGACGATTTTGATAAAGATGCAATAAAGTCTTTCCTGCAACAAAACGACGTTAAAATGGTGTATTTGCAACGTTCAAGAGGTTACGCCTGGAGATTGGCGCTTTCTATTGATCAAATCAAAAGCATTTGCGCTTTCGTACGCAATGTTTCGCCAAACGCCATCATTTTTTGCGACAACTGTTACGGTGAATTCGTTGAAAAAATGGAACCTACGCAAGTTGGCGTTGACTACTGCGCAGGATCTTTTATTAAGAATATTGGCGGCGGATTGGCGCCCACTGGTGGCTACGTTGTCGGAAGAAAAGATTTAATTGAACTTGTTGCCGGTCGGCTTACGGCACCGTCAATTGGCACCGAGGTTGGCTCATATTCCTATGGCTACAGATTATTTTATCAAGGTATTTTCAACGCTCCGCACGTAGTAAGTCAAGCTATCAAAACCGCATTGTTGTTTTCGCAAGCATTAACAAACCGCGGATACGACGTTTCGCCGCGTCCCGACGAGCACGTGGGCGATATTGTTTGTTCCATCAAGTTGGGGTCGGCTGAAAAAATGGTTAGTTTTTGTCAGGCCGTACAAGCCGTGTCGCCAATTGATGCTTTTGTTTCGCCGGAACCCTGGGAGCAACCCGGTTATGCAGATAAGGTTATAATGGCTGCCGGCTGTTTTGTTCAGGGGGCATCTATCGAATTGAGTTGCGACGGACCGATTCGTCCGCCTTATATCGTATATATGCAAGGCGGATTGACCTTCGAACACGGCATTATTGCCCTAGAAAAGGTTTTAGAGTCTTTGTAACAATCATGTAGTGCCTTTTTGCGAGCTTAAAATGAGCAATTTTCACAAAGAAAATTATAAGCGCCGTGATAACATGGTGCAACTACATTTAGTGTCACTTATATTCGCAACACTGATTTTGATTTTACAGAAGCCTAAAGCGCCAATATTTAGATAATTACGAGGTGATATCGGCGAATTTTTGTTGTTTCAATTCAATGATTGCAAATTTAATGGCAATTTTAGCCATTTGCGTGTTAAATAATGTTCTGCGAGGTATCACTTTGTTTCAATGTAAAACAACAATTTTGCAAGCAGATTGAGGCGTCACACGAAAACCATCCTTTTGCCTCATATTCTGCGAAATTTCAACTAAAATATGGGATTTTGCCGTGCGATTAGAATGCTTGCACATAAAAAACTTCATTTCATAATGCAAATTGTTATGACGAACCGCACTGGGTTAGCTTAAAAACATGGATTTTTAGGCTGAATTCTCAAATCTCTTCAGATAGAAGTATGAATAAAGCGGGACTTGTTGGACGAAAAATGTCGGATGTTGCAGAAAAGCCCGATGGGGCAAGGATCTTGCGATAAAAATTGTTGGTAAATCACAAACGGTTGCTCAAATGACAACTAAATTAACGGAATTGTGTTTAGGTAATCCTAATTTAGCTACAGAAGTTATTTCTTGGACGCAAAAATGGAAAACAGTTATTTTAATTGATAAAGTGAGATAAAAGCAATGATAAAAATACCAAGTGATTTTAGTGAAATTTCAAAACTGGAAAAACGTGATGATAAATCATTGTTTTTGTCCTTAATATGTCCTTGTGGCGGAAAAGATTTTTCAATATTGGTAAATTCAAATGACCCTAATTTGTCAAAAAAGCAAGAATTATTTGATTCCTTAATAAAAAAATATGGTGGGTATGGCCATTGTAATATTTTTTCTGATAATAATTGCAAAGTATTTATAAATTACAAAGGAA
>CAZADD010000045.1:0-11184 GCA_964483825.1 uncultured Oscillospiraceae bacterium | reverse complement strand
CTCTTCAAAGTATTCAATAACTAATTGTGGGATGTAAATCGCTGATACTTTCTCTACTAGGAATGATTATGCTTGTAAGCCCCGTACACCATTCAAAAGCATAATCCCATATGGTGGTCACACTGTCAGGAATCGTTATGCTTGTAAGCCCCTCACACCCTTGAAAAGCATAACCTAATATGGTGGTCACGCTGTCGGGAATCGTTATGCTTGTAAGCCCCGTTCCTCCGAAACCACCTATCGTCGTAATGCTTGAAGGAATTTTTACATCGGTTAAGTTTTCGCATCCCTTAAAACCCTTAAGCACCGCTGACAAACCTTCTTCCAGCACAACTTTAGTCAAGTTATGACAATATGAAAACGCATCATAGTCCAAATACGTTATGCTTGAAGGAATTGTAACACTAACAAGCCCACAATTATTAAAAGCAAAAGAATGAATTTCAGTTACACTAGACGGAATTGTCACGTCCCGAAGACTGTAGCAATACCTGAAGGCTTCACCACTAATTGCCGTTACGCCTGATGGAATTGCAACTTTTTGAATGCTATCGCAATCGGAAAACGCTCTGCCTCCGATTTCCAAAACGGGTTTTCCGTTGTGCGTTGAAGGAATTGCAAATTCCGTTCTTGTTTCTTCGCCCAAACCCGATACGATATAGTAAGTTCCGTCGCTACTTTCCGTATAGCTAAGCCCCGTTGCCAACTCGATACCACAATCGACACACACGCCACCTTCAAAATTGTGATCATAGCTTATCGGTTTTTCAACATAAGTTGTGTAGTCACAGCGGCTGCAAGTTTCGTAGGCATCCCAACCCACTTGCAAGCAAGTTGCTTCTTGCGCAGGGCGGTTCTGAATGTCGTGACCTAGTGCCGTGATGACGATATCGTCAATTTCGTTGCCGCTAGCATCGTAGTGCTTGTTGCAAAGAGAACAATTCTTGTATCCTTTTGTTCCGTCGTCGGTGCAAGTTGCGTTCACTACGTCGTGCCACTCGCCAAATGCGTGTTCATTTGTTTTGGGGGTGGTTTGCGGCGTTCTGCTTACTTCCGCATGACAGACGGAACAGTACACGACGCTGTCGTAGGTTCCATCTTGTCCGCAAGTGGCGGCTACTTCATTTTCTTTTACAGCAGCGCTTTCCGTGTGTTCCGCAAGAGCAACGGTTTCCGTTTGAACGTCACCGCATTTGATGCACGTGCGCTGTTTTTCGCCCGTTGACGTGCAAGTAGCGTTTTGGGTTACATCCCAAGAACCATACTCGTGTTCACAGGGGCCGCATGCTACAAGTGCCAACGTTGCCACACACAACAAAGCAAGCATTGCAACACACAAAAGTTCCTTTATCGATTTTTTCATGTTTTCCTCCGCAAAAGAGTTTCCGTTCGGATTTTTCAAGTAAAACTCCACCTTTATTATACGCCGTGCCCCCCCCCCCGACTGTCAAGGGGGGGGGGGAAATTTGTTGAAGATTTTTACGAATTTTTCTTTGAAAAATTGAAAAACCGGATAAAACCGACCAAAATGCAATGTAAATACACACAATTTTAAGCTATTTGAAAAACAAATTCTTGCACTTGTAAATAAAAGCCCAAAGGCAACTATCACTTTTTATAACCTGTGCAACTGATAAAAGCACAAAATGTAGTGAAGCGTACCAAAAACAAACGCAAGGGTTTTCGACGCACAAAAAATCCCCACGAACAACTTCACGGGGATAATTAAATTTTTAGGTGCCACACTGGGTGACAGTGCAAGCGTTCAACCGTTACGCACTGTGAGTTTACTAACGCCACGCCTTTTCACTTTCGCTGTTCACTCTACACCGGCGCCACGTATATATTTCAAAAAGATTTTCTTGTTATTTTGTTATCTTACTAATCTTTTTATCGTCTTATTATTTTGTTCATTTTTCACTCTTCACTCGGCGACATAGTCGCCCTTGGCTCTCACTCTGGGAGAGCCAAGTTGGGATAGTCTCTCCGTTTTAGCACGTATAAAACTATCAAGTTTGTATAAATAGAAAATTGATGTGGCAAGCGGTTTCTTGTAAAAAACCGCAGTGTAAAAATAGCTTTTAACCCATGTGACCACCACTGCGCCATTACTTATTACTTGGCGGTGCAGTCGCTTACAATCCTTTTGTCACAGCAGCGCTGTTTTACTCTTTTACACAAAGGAGGCAAGTTTAAGGTTGTATTGGGGGGGGTTAACTTAACTAGCTAAACAATGCCTTCGGTTCAGCCCTGTGTCGCCTGTTTGAACTGTTCCAAGGTGATTTCGCCCTTGGAAAGAGAGAAAAATTTGCCGTTGTACTTATCCACCATTTGGCACGTAAGCAAAACAAGATATTTGCAAATTTCTTCGCTTAGTTCGCACTTATCGAAGGGCACAACCATGCGAAACGCCAAGTAGCCACGGTCGGCGTCGTATTCGAAACAGCCGTTTAGCATGGAATAGTTGGCAATATTCACTGCTTGTCCCACAACGTCGCGCGCGGTTTGCTCGATTTGATAGGGCATGGGTGATTTCACATACATTAGTTGCCGCTCGGCGTTCACGTAGAAACGCAACGCAATGGTAAGGCCGTCGCCTATCGCATCGGTGACAATTTCGCGGCGGCTGTCTTCGCGTTTGAATTTCCATTGCATTTTTTCAAGCGTGGCGCACAAACGCTGATAATTTCTTTCGGCAAAGCCGTTTTTACTTTCGTCGTAGACGTTGTTCATTGTGTTCTCCTTGCGGCCCGTTCCGTTGCGGCAATAATACCGCACAGCGCAGGGCCGTTAAAATTTATTTTACCGTGCTTTTGATTGTGTCAATCCACAACTCGATTTCCGATTCTTTGGTGACAAGTTCCGCTCCGCCGGTGGAATCGAATTGAATATCCTTTTCGCAAACAAACTTTGCACCTTTGCAAACTTTTTTGATATCTTTTATCACGTGTCCCGGCCAACCGCCGTGGGTTTGGAACGGAATAACCGTTTTGCCGCTGAAATTGCACGAATTCAGGAACGTTAGCACCGCCGGCGCCATTGTGTACCACCACGTTGGCGTTCCAATGGCAATAACGTCGTAATCTTCCACGTTCACGGGCAGTTGCTGAATGGCCGGTTTGTATCCGCGGCGAACTTCACGTTGACCTTGCTCGACGATTTCGTCGTAGGAACCGGTGTACGGCGTTACCGTTTCGATGCGGACTATATCGGCATTCGTTGCTTGTTGCAGTTGCTCTGCAATTCTTTTTGTGTTTCCGTTGGATACGGAATAATAGACAATCAACATTTTGTTTTCCATTTTTTTGCCATCCTTAATATACAAAAAAGTTGTGATTTTTTTACAGTGCGTACGCGCTGAAATTTGCAAACAGCCTATAGCGTGAAAAATTCATTTTGGCGTGCAAGTTTTAAACCGGCGAAACCTCAACTCTGCACTGTTCACTCTTCACTCGGCGACTCCGCCGCCCTTGGCTCTCACCCCGGGAGAGCTGTCACCGTAGGTGACTGAGAGGGTTAAAAACGCAACCGCAAACAAGGCTCCTTTGTGTAAAGGGAGCCGTTTTTAAGGTTGCACTTTTTTGACTTTTGTATTGTCGAGACATTGCACAAATTAAAGGGGCTACTTCACCTTTTGAATAGTGGAAATTTTCATCAACCTCAACGAACCTTGTCTCTCAACTCGCGTAGTTTGTTTTAGATAACAAAAATAGTAAAAAACTATTTTGGCGCACAAGGTTTGACTAACACCACGAAACTTGTCAAGTTTTTTGAACAGCTAGAAGCGTAAAAAATTTGTTTTATCCTCACGGGTTCTGCTAACGCCGACGCAAACAAGCACTGTAAATACGTAACCTTAACTCTTTTCTCTTCTTCTGTTCACTCTTCACTCGACGGCGGAGCTGCCAAGTAATAGGCGATAGTGAAAAGTGAAGAGTTGTGGTTGCATTAGTGAAAATGGACGAACAAAACCGTTTTTTTACTCGTCTATTTGTCAAAAACAACTATTCAAATTTCAAAAAAGCGTCTTTTTTCTCTTTCCACCGTGGCATCTTGCCGCCCATTATTATACACCATTATCCGCAAAAAGAAAAGCCCCAAAAACAGTTTGCGTTTTCGGCAGTAAATGATATATAATAAAAGCGCAAAAAGGAACAAAACAACATGAAAATTCAAAACAAAACTTTCGATGCAGAACGGGCTCTCTACCGTTTGGAAAACTGCACTGTGGATAACTGCACGTTCGACGGCCCCGCCGACGGAGAATCGGCACTGAAAGAAACTCGCAACACAACCATTTCCAACTGCAAATTTCACCTGCGCTATCCGTTGTGGCATGCGCAACATTTCCACATGCAAAACTGTGTTTTGGAGGAAAGCAGCCGTGCTCCGCTTTGGTACGACGTGCAAGGCAAAATTGAAAATTGCCAAGTGCTTTCGATAAAGCCTTTGCGAGAATGCGACAGCGTGACACTAACCGATTGCACTCTTTTTGCCACGGAAACGGGCTGGAAATGCAAAAACTTGGTTTTTGATAATTGCAAGGTGCGTTCGGAATACTTTTTGTTGGATTCGCAAAACGTGAACATTTCCAACATGACAATGGAAGGCAAATATTCTTTCCAATACGTACGCAATTTGACGGTTGAAAACAGCGTGCTTAACACCAAGGACGCATTTTGGCACGCCGAAAACGTCGTGGTGAAAAATTGCAAAGTCGTGGGGGAATACTTAGGGTGGTATTCCAAAAATCTTACGTTTATCAACTGCGAAATTTGCGGAACGCAACCATTGTGCTACTGCGAAAATCTTGTGTTGCAAAATTGCACGATGGACGGGTGCGATCTTTCCTTTGAATATTCCGACGTGAACGCGCAAATCGACGGTTTTGTGCTTTCGGTGAAAAATCCCAAAAGCGGAAAAATCGTTGCCGACGACATTGGCGAAATTGTGTTGCAAGATTCTTTGTACCCCACGCAATGCGAGATTATCGCAAAACGCAACCGCCAAAACTAACGACACCGAAACACAACGTAACGGGCAAGCGTACTACTTGCCTTTTTTGATGCCGTGCTTGTTTTTTATAAAAAACAAAATTCGCAAAAAAATTTGCAGTTTTACAAACAAAATTTCCCGATTCCGAACAAAAAATTTTGAAAATACAGCTCTGTTCTCAAATTAGAAAAATTTTCAAAAGTTTTGTCTTTTCAAAAACGTTCCCAAAATTTTATTTTTGAAAGCTTGCGACGAACTCACTTACACTTAAAATGCCAATATTTTCCGTCAAAAATAAACGTAAAAAAGTTTTTGCTTCAATTTTTTCTTATTTTTCCTAAAATGTTCTAAAAAGAAATTTTCATTCCTTAAAAACCACGGTTCGCCTCTCCGATTTCAAGGAATGAAAGCAAATCTGTTTTTTTTGTAAAAATCTTCACAAAATTTATATTCATAAAAACAACACCTCTCCTTTTCAATAAAAATACCAACGCAACTTTACTTTCCAATCAAAAAAAAATAAACAAAAATTTTCAAGATATTTTTTTGATTTTCAACAAAATTTTTATTCTTAAAAGCTGGCGTTGAGTAAACCTTTATTCACAGCAACACAAATTATTGCAAAAATCTTCGCAAATTAATATTCACAAAAAATAACAACACCTCTCGTCCGTTCCGACAGCAAAAATCCAACTGCATTTTTTCATCAAAAAAATAGACAAAAATTTCCGTCAAAAAACTTTCACAAAAAATTTTATTTCCGAAAGTTTACTCCTCACCGCAATCGACAAAGAAAACAAAACACAAATTCATTTTTCCTAAAACCTTAAAAAAATATTTTTATTTCAAAATTTTTTTTCGTCAATTTTCTCTAAAAAAATTTGTTTTCTCCACAATTTTTCCGTTTTGCATGCCGAAAAATCAGGCGCTTACCGTTAAATTTTTCAACAACCGCTTGACGCTTTGCAAACTGCGCAAAACGACTTTCCCTTGGTAATGAATTTATCCTCATTTTGCCCGACTCACGGCAAAAAATACGTTTTTGTCGCTTAAACTGTCGAAAAATGCTTAGCAACCCCACATTTTGGCAACAATTGCACGGGAGGTGAGAAAAATTGAAATGTTTTTTGTGTGAACAAGAGTTGAACAGTCAGGACTACTGCGTGTGCACAAAATGCCGCCAAAAGTGCTGTCCGCAATGCGCTCAACGCAACGGTTTTGTGTGCTCGGAATGCGGCGGCGACGTCGCTTATCTTTCTTGACACGTACTCTTGATTTTTGTTTTTTCAATTTGCTACAATGATAATGCGACACGTTACAAAGGAGGTAATATTGAAAAATTTTGAACTTTCAGCAATGTTGGACAACGAAAAAAACTTAACTGTAACAAAGGTTTTGAACCAAAGTCAGGGCGAAAACAACTGCACCAAAATAACGGTGGCAGTGCCGCCCGATCTTGCGGACGGATTCCGATTCTTTTTGGAATTTTTGTGTCCGCAAAACAAAAGGTACGTTTCTCCGCAACTGGAAAACGCCGGTGAAGAAAACGGCTTGTTGCTGTTTTCGTGCGCAGTGCCGTCGTGCGTGCTGCAAGAAGAAGGGCTTGTTCTTTTTCAGCTGGTGGCACGCAGCAAACAGGATGACGGCATCGTCTACAAGTCCGTGCGCGCAAACAAAACGTCGTTCTTCGTTCACCCGTCAGTGAATGCATGCGAACAAACCTACGAGGTCCCCGATTACTTTGCCAGCAACAACGGGGCAGTAGCACAAGAAGCGTTGTTGAGAGAAAATGCCGACATCCAACTGCAACAGGCGTTGGACATTCTTTCTTCCGCACAAAAGTTGCACGTGGAAAACGCCGAAAATCCGCACAACGTTACAAAGGAACAGTTGAATTTGGGCAACGTCGACAACACGGCGGATAGCGAAAAACGGGTGAAGTTTGCCACGTTTGCGCAATGCGACCAAGCCGGCAACGACATTCGCACAACCTACGCCAAGTTGACGGATATCCCCACGTCTATTCCTGCCGAAGGCGGCAATGCCGATACGCTAGACGGCAAGCACTCGTCGGATTTTGCAACGGCGGCGCAGGGTGCAAAAGCGGAAACGGCCTACCAAAAGCCCGCCGACGGCATACCCAAATCTCATCTTGCGGAAGACGTGCGCAATGCGTTGGCACTTTCGCAAACGGCCGTGCAATCGCTCAGCGGCTACGCAACGGAAAGCTTTGTGAAGGAAAATGTGGCAAACCTTGTCAATTCCGCACCGGAAGCGTTGGACACCTTGAACGAACTGGCAGCGGCGTTAGGAAACGACCCCAATTTTGCAGCAACAATTTCCGCCGAACTGGGCAAAAAAGCCAACACGGAGCAATTAGGTTCGCTTGCATTCAAAAATTCCGTCACAAAAACGGACGTTGAGCTGGGCAACGTCGACAACACGTCGGATGCGAACAAGCCCGTTTCCGTTGCACAAGCGGCGGCTCTTGCCCAAAAGGTGGATAAAGAGGATGGAAAAGTACTTTCCGATAACAATTTCACCAATGCCGAAAAGACAAAACTTGCAAGCATTGCCACTAGCGCAAACCACTACGTCTTGCCCGTTGCAGGGGCCGAATTGGGCGGCATTAAGGATGGCGGCGATATTTTGGTGGGTACCGACGGAACGGTCACCGTGCGAGATTACAGCCACGACCACAAAATTGAAAACGTTTGGCGTTTGCAAGAATTTTTGGACGAAAAGGCGGAAAACACCGTTGCAACCAAAACAGCAAACGGTTTGATGTCTTCTGCCGACAAGCAAAAGCTAGACGGCATCGACGAAAATGCCAACAACTACGTTTTGCCGGCTGCTTCCGCCGAAAAATTGGGCGGCGTGACGGCAAGTGCCGACGGCGACATTGACGTGGACGAAAACGGCGTTGTTTCCGTAAAGGATAACAGCCACACACACTTGATGACAACCGTCACGGGGCTGACGGCAACCCTTGCGGAAAAGGTGAATCTTGGAACGCTAACCGACTACGCAAAAAAGACGGACGAAACGCAAGACATTACCGCAAAATCCGTCACAACCAAGGAAGAAGTTAGCGCAAGAGACGGCGTTTTCGATAAAGTTGTGTCGATGGCCTACTACATCGGTAGCGGTTCCACCAACTTGCTTGTGCACACCACCGGTCAAAGCTCGATACAAGCCATGTCGCAAAAGGGCTTTACGCAAGCGTTGACAAACTGGCAAGCCTACTTGGAACAATATGTGGACGATGAAATTAACACACAACTGGACGAAACCGTCGGCGACGTGAACGCCGTTTTGGATACCATTAACGGGGAGGTGATATAATGGGCACTACTGCACAAAAATTGGAATATCTACACGAAACTAAACAAGCAATAAAACAAGCGCTGGTAAACAAAGGTGCAACGGTGGCGGATAGCGACAGCTTTCGCAGTTACGCAACCAAAATAGACAACTTGAACGTTGCACCTAGCGGATGGACGGCTTTGCCGAAAAAGACCGACTTGGATAACAACACCTTTCTTTACGACATGGACGACTTTTCCTGGGGTGCAATGCTGTACTTGAAAGCGCTGGAAGGCACAAGCAACATGTACGCATCTTGGAAGGGAACAAGCAAAAGTTTTTCTTTTCGGCTGGACGGCGTGCAACAAAACTGCTCGGCAAAACTTGTAAGCTCCAACTACAACGGCACCGAAGGTCTTGTCTTTTTGGTGACGGGGCTTTCGGAAAAATATTCAATGTTCCCCACCACCGATACAAGCGGCGGTTGGGCATCGTCGGCATTACGCAAAAAACTGCGTGAAGAAATTTTGCCGCAACTGCCCGAAGACTTGCAAGAAGTGTTGCAAACCAATCAAGTGCCCTACGCAACGGGCGGAGATTGGATACTTAACGTCGCATCTACGGCCAACACAAAATACTGTTCCGACGTGCTGTTCGTTCCGTCGCTAGGGGAACTTAACGGCAACTGCAACTTCTCGCACAACGGCGTTGACTACACCTTTATGTTCAGCGAAGGCACGCAATTTCAGTGGTTTGCGGAAAATGCCGAAGACGTTGCGCCAACCGAAAACACACTGACAAGAACGTGCACCGATTCCAACACTTGCGCCTACTTGGCGGAAAACAGCACCACGGCAAACTGCGTTTTGAGCGACGCAAAAATGGCCGTTGCCTTTTGCTTTGTGATTTAGCACGGAACCGGCCCCAACAAGTTGACGGCACACGCAAACGAATACTTAATGCAAAATATAGATACACAAAACGACGCTTTAAGTGCTGTTTTGTGCGTGCACACCTGCATTTTGTGGCAACATTCAAAGTTTTGCACACTTGCAACACGTTCAAAGCGTATGCGGCAAAAGAATTGCGTGCAAAAAGACAAGCGGCAAATAATATCTAAACGGCGTTCATTTGAACGCCGTTTTTTGTTGCAAATAACGAATTGTGTAGCTGCAAAAATATTTGACTTAAGCATTATTTTAGATACGAATTTTCAACCTCAAAATACTACTTCAACAAGTCGGCAAGTTGGTTCACGTTGCCGGCACCGACAAGCACAACCAAGTCGTTTGCGGTGACGCTTTGCAAAAGATATTGCGCCGTCTCGGCAAAAGTTTCAAAATACTTGGCGGCGTAGCCTTGGCTTTGTGCCAAACGAAAAAGCCGCTCCGACGACGTGCCGTCCCACTGTTCCCGTGCCGCAAACACCGGCAAATACACAACTTCGTCCACGCCGTCGAAACAAGAAACAAACTGTTTTTCGAACGCCTTCGTTCGGGAATAGGTGTGCGGCTGAAACACGCAAATAACCTTGCCGCCGCACACGCTTTTTGCCGTTTGCACGGCGGAACGAATTTCCGTAGGATGATGGGCGTAGTCGCACACCACCGGTATTTTGCAATTTTGTTGCGTCCAGCGCCGCTCCACACCGCAAAAACCACCTAGCGCCTCGGCAACCTTTTCCATTGGCAAACCCAACTTTTTTGCCGCCGCCACCACGGCAAGAGCATTTGATACGTTGTGTTTTCCGCACACGGAAAGTTGCACGTGCATTGTGCCATCCAAGTCGAAATTTGCATAACCTTTTTGAAAAACGACGTTTTGCGCCGCTTCTTTGCCGTCGTAAACTTCCCCTTGGGGCCAAAGCCGATGCAATTTTCGGGGCAAAATAACCGTTTGGCTTTGCGCAAACAGTTCCCGAAACGCTTGACGCACGCTTTTTTCATCGGGAAAGCAATCGGGATGATCATGTTCCGCATTCAAGCACAAACACACAGTGGGGTGCAAGTTCAAAAACGCACAGTTATATTCGCACGCTTCCGCAACCACAACGTTTTTGCCGAAAAAGTAGTTGCGCCCGTTGTACTCGCCGCCGATAAACGCCGTGTGCGACACGCCGCACCGTTCCAACACGTGATGAAGCCATGCCGTAACGGTGGTTTTTCCGTGAGTTCCGCAAACGGCAATGCGAACGGGAAAGCTATCGAACACGCCGCCCAACAGCTGTTCACGCAGCACAACCGGAACGCCCCGTCGCACGGCAAAAGCAACCTCGCAGTTATCCGTTTGCACTGCGGAAGTGCGCACAACCAGTTGTGCGTCGCCCACGTTTTGAGCGTCGTGCCCCACAAAAATTTTTGCGCCGATACTTTGCAGGCGCGCCGTGACGGAATTTTCGCACATGTCGCTACCGCTGACGGCAAGTCCTTGTAGCAAACAATGCTCGGCCAGCGCACTCATACCTATGCCGCCAATGCCCACAAAATGAACTTTTTTCAAATCGGAAACCATATTTCAAGTATATGAAGTCACTTCGGCAAAAGTGCATTTTCCGTTTTATACAAAAAAATCTTCACATTTTTTCGACAATTTTCGACAAAAACGACAGGAAAATATTTCTCGTGAAAAACTAAACAAATACAACTACTCTTGCAAACAGAACACACTCGTTTTCTTTGACGAAACAAAACTAAACATGCTCAAAGACACACCACTAAACGCAAAAAAAACGTCGCTCGCACAGCCGTTGTATTTACTCCCTTCATCATTAACGCCAACTCCAAATAGCCTAGCGTCTTTTCGACAAAAAAACAACAACGAAGTAAAACATAAACTATAAGTGAATTGTCAAACTAAGTGCAACACTTAGAAAGAAAATTGTTG
>CAZADD010000044.1:0-11283 GCA_964483825.1 uncultured Oscillospiraceae bacterium | reverse complement strand
CGTTTAGTGGCAGTGAAATAACGTTGTACCAAAGCGTTTCCGATGCCTGCGGCGTACACTACAAAGAACTTTACACCGTGCGCCTTGCAGAAACGGAATAACAACCGACCACGATTTGCAAAATACATCGCAAAAACAACGAAATTGTGCATCAAAAAACAGATTAGCGTACAAAATGCGTTATCTGCACGTTGGGGCCCAAACACAATTTGACACTTGCAATTCCACGTCGTATGTGCTAAACTTGCAGTGTCATTCATTGACGAATCCCACTGTGATCGGTTTTCTGCTACCAGACTCGAAGACTTGTTCACAGTGGGATTATTCATCGCTCTACGTTCAAACCGCTCGGCGATTTTCTTACAGCAAAAAACAAGCGTCGCAAACACAAATGCGACGCTTTTGTTATTAAGTTTAGAATGCAACTACTTAAACGATACGTGCGTATCATAGGACACCAAACACCGTGCACTTTGCAAACCGTTGCCAATTTTTCTTAAACGGCATTGTTGCCACAAATTATTTTCCCTTGTAGTACTGGAATTTTTGGCCCAAGTTGCGAGCGAAAATATCGTTAAGTTGCTCTATCGTTCCTTCCACCAATCCGCTTTTTGCCACCACTTCCGCTTGACCGGCCGAAACATACAAAAAGTAGTGTGTTTTGGTTTCGCAAACACGAAACAAGTAGCAATATTGCGCAGTTGCCGTGGCGTTGTACATTGAGCCGCTTGTGGTTGTCACGGTGTAGCGATCGTCGTAGAACTCAAATTCTTGCACCGTTTGCTCGCTTATTATTGCCGTCGATTTGTTCAGCGATTTTTGCTTTTGTTTGACTATAAGCGACAACATCAGCGGAAACAGCAATCCGAAAGCAATGATAAAAATGCCCAGTCCCATTTCGTCTATCCAGATGAACACGATGCCGGCCAACACGAAAGATACGCAAAGAATAACTTCCATAAGTATCAATCGGCGCATATCGTGCGAATTTAGGCTTTGGCTTGCGCTTGAATCCAAGGTTGTGCGGAATTTAACCATGCTTTCCTCCCTACAAGGATTTCAAAACGCTTTGTACTTCACGCATATCGCACTTGCCGGCAAAATTTGCCTTGAAGTGCTTCATGACGGACGGAATGCTTCTATCTTGCAAGGACAAAATTTCCGCCTTGATTTCTTCTGTGGACATCATTTTGGGCAAATAGGAATTTACAAACGCTATTTGAGCGTCCAGTGCTTCCACACGTTCCGCACGGCCCGCCTTGACAAACGCTTCGCGTTCTTCGGCAAGTTCTTTCAAGCTTTTTTGCAAAATTGCAACCACGTCGGCATCGACGAGTTCGGCATTTTGCGTTCTTTTTTCAATTTCCGCCAACTTTATTTTGTTCAGCAACACGGACAAAATGGCACGGGCGTTGGTATCGTGATTTTTCAACGCTTCCACGTTGGCTTTTTTCAATTGTTCCCAAATCATTGTTATGCCTCCTCTGCAGGTTCCGCTTTAACAACGGGTGCCTGAATTTTTTCGTAACCGACAACGTAACTGATGTTATCCAGTTTCAAAAGCATTGAAGACAACGCTTTTTTGTCGATAGCAATGCGTTCTTCGAACACCAACCACTTGCCTTCGGTAACGTCGGTGTTGGGCACTGCCAAAATAAGGCTGACATACACCGCAGTTTTCAGTTCTTCGGACAAATCGTCGTAGGCAATTTTTTCGCCGCCGACGTTCACAAACACTTTGCCTTCCGATTCCGTCAAAACGTAGGTGCCGCCGGTGAAGGTGTTGAGGTGTTGCGTGGCAACGGACATGATTGCCTTGATTTTGTCGGCGATAAGCAAGCCGATAATGTCGTTGTGGTTCAACGTTTGTTGCAACGAAGCAAATGTTTTGGCTTCTGCCGCTGCGGCCGTCACACGCATTTTTGCCGTGCTTGCGGCAACGTAGTTTTCCATTTGCTGTTTGTGGCGTTGCTCCAATTCGCTTTGACGGCGAACAAGACGTTCCACTTCTTTTTGTTTTTCGTTAATTTGCTCGGCGGAAACAACCGTCAAGTCCTCGTCCTTCAACAAACTGTAGTAGTTTTCGATTTTTTCCGTCAAGCCGGCTTTGATGGCATCGTATTGCACAATGTTCTTGCGCAACGCTTCCACATTGCTTTCGTCGAAGTTCATCGTGGCAATTTTTTCCACGTCCAAACCCTTCAATTTGAATTCCAATTGCAATTCCGAAAATACGTCGTCATATTCCTTGCACTTGGATTCGTACAACCATTGAGTTTTTTCCAAATCCAAACGCTTTTTGAAAATTTCCTTTTCCACTGCTTGTTTGGAATCCAACAGCATTTGACGTTCGCTTTCCACGTCGCCCAATTCGTACTTGAAGTTGGCAATGGCTTGTTCCAAATCGTCGCTGCCGGCAAGTTGTTTTGCCTTTTCTGTTGCTTGAGCAATTTGTTTTTCGTTGGTTTTGATGGTTTTTTCCGCTTCCACTATTGCGGCGTTTACGTCGTCCAACTTGGAATTGACGTTTTCCACTTGACGATACACCGCAGTGAACTGCTCGTACCCTGCCGACAAGCGGTCGCCGATGTCGGACAAATCTTCCTTTAATCTGTCGTTTGTGGAAATAAGGTTATCCACCGATATTGCCGAACCGTCCAACTGCGATTGCGTTTCACGCAAGTACTTCAAGCGTGATTTCAAACCGCTGACCTTTGCACGCATGGATTCCGTGTAGCGTTTCATTTCCGTCAGTTCCGCCTCGCCGCGAACGGCATCTTGTTGAACGTCCAACAAGTACTTCGTGCCGCTGTCGTTGTTCAAGGCCTTCAAGTAGTTGAACACTGCTTCGGAACTGTTTTGAGCAACGATTTCGTTGTAGCGTTTGTTGATATTTGCTTTTTCGTTGTTCAATGTTGCCATTTCGGCAGCGTTGATTTCTCTGTGGCGGCGAATTTCCTTGATTGCGCCGTCAAGTTGTGCGGCACGTTCCACCAACTGGTCGTGTTCGGCGTTGCGTTGGGCAATTTCGGCATCCAACGATTCAATTTCCTGATCTTGGAAGTTGGCCGTTACCGCAAACACACTGGATGCGTCGTCGTTGTAAACCTTTTGGCTGTTCAAGAACACTTCACGCTTGAATTCTTCCTGTTTGCGAATGAACGCTTTGTTGCGTTCGCCTTCCAACTTGCTGCGAGAATTTTCTATTTGCAAAATGCGGAAGCGGTAGTCTTCCATGGCACGTTGCAAGTTGCGTTCCTTTTCGTCCAACGACAAATTCACCGTTTCCAGCTTGGAATACTTTGCATCCAAAACTTGCAAAATGGTATCCTTTGCCTTGATGGGGGTGACGGCAACATCCAATTCCGCAACGGAGCGGAAACGCTTGACCTGAATTACCAGGGCACTTTCCTTTTCGGCAATTTGGCTTTCCTTAACTGCAATTTCACTTTGCAATTTTTCCATTTGCGCCGTTACTTCGTCAATTTTGACATCCACACGCACCGTTTCCAACAATTCGCCAACGGATTTTGCCGGAATGTGGAACGCTTCCAAACTGTCCTTTACTTCCGAAAGAGATTTTTCCACCGATTCCAGCTTGTTGACGTACATCACCCGTTCGCTGGTAAGGCGCTGTTGCTTTTCGTTCAAATCCAACAGTCTTTCGTTAAGTTTTTTGTTTTCCGCATAAAGTGCCGCAATTGAAGTAAGTTCTGTGTTGATTGCTTCGATGCGGTTGCGCTTATCCTGCGTGACGGTGAATTGGCGTTGTTTTTCTTCCAACTGTCTGTTGATGCTTGCCAATTCGTTTTCCTGCCATTCCAATTCCGAAGTGATGGCATAGCGTTTCTTTTCGTTTTCGGCACGCTGTTCCGTGACGTTTTGCAAAGTTCTTACTTTGGGAATGAGAAATGCAATATCGTCGTGCAAAGCAACTTTGGCACGGGCATCTTCAATTTCCTCGTTGTGATCGGACAACGCCTTGTACTTTTTCTGAGCTGCTTCCAACTTATCCGCAATATCCATGTGGACGATGCTTGCCGCACGCTTTGCCTTCAATTCGCCCATTTGCGCCGTGGCAATGGTCAAATCTCTGGATACGTCGTTCAATTCTTCCGACAATGCGTTCAATTCGTCTTCCGACACGCCTTTGACGACTCCGCCTTGGACGTACGCTTTCACCTTGGACATTGCTTCGTCCTTCATGTTGCGCACTTGTGCGGAAGAGGCAAGAATTTCGTCCTTGACTTCCGAAAGCATTTTTATTTCGTCGAAAACGGACAAGTCGCCGTGGAAATTATCTATTGCAATGTTGTTGACGTAGTCCATCTTGATAAGCTGAGGAACCTGTTCCTGCAAAATGGCCTCTACGTAAGGCACGGCGTTTTGATTGCGTGCCACAACTTGCCAACGGCCGTCAATGCGCTTTTTCAGCACCTTGCGCGTCGTTCCGTCCTCGCCGTGAATGCGAGAAAGAGAAAACTCAACGCCGTCCAACGTGAAAACCGTTTCCACGTCCTTCAAGTTTTCCGATTCTTCCCTGAAACAAAATTCCAAGTAGGAATTGAGATGTCCGCCGCAAGAGGTGACAATCTCTTTTCCTTCGCCGGCTGTGCCGAAGGTGAAAACCTGTTTTTCTTTTGTTTGAGAATCTGTAGCTATAACCTTGCTTATTCTCATGTGACGCTCTCCTAACAAAATGGATTTTGACAAACTAACCGAAACAAACAAAGCAAACTGTTGCTATCGGCAAAGTTTTGTGCTAAAATAAGTTTCACAAAACGCAAAACGAAAATTCGATTGCATTATTAAGTTATTATATACTATCGAAAAAAAATAATCAAGACTTTATTTGCAAAAGAGGTAAATTATGGCTTTCTGCAACAAAGAAAGACAACTTATCAGCGAAGGTGTGACGACGCTGGACAACAAGTTTATTTTGAACTACGTTCCCGATGCGCCGTCCAAGTGCCTTGCCGTGTACTTGCTGGGTTTGGTTGTTTGCGACAGCAACGGCGCAGACAATTCTTGTGCTACCATTGCGCAAAAATTGGAAATGTCCGAAGAAGAAGTGATGGCAGCCTACCAATATTGGCAAGAATTGGGGCTTGTTCATATCACTTTCGACACGCCGCAACAGGTAATTTACCTTGCTGTGAGAGATTCCGCAAGCGCGTTGAAGAAGATAAAGCCGTCCAAGTACGCAAAGTTCTCTCGCGAAATACAAAACGTTATAACGGGCAGAATGATTTCTCCCAACGAATTTGACGAGTACTACATGTTTTTGGAAAGCACCACTTTTCAACCGGAAGCACTTATTGCCGTGGCAAAATACTGTGTGGCTCTAAAAGGAAACGACATCAACTACCGCTACGTTTTGACAGTGGCACGCAACCAACTGCACAAAGGCGCCACAACGTTAGCCGTTGTTTGCGACAACTTGGATAATCAGCAAAAATACGACGACGACTTGAAACTTGTGTTCCAAGCGCTGAAATTAAAACGCACATTCGACTACTCGGACAGAGAACGCTACGAAAAATGGACGAAAGAATTCAACTTTTCCTTGGAAGTTATCGTTGCGGTGGCAAAAAAACTGACGAGCATGGACAAGTTGGACGCTTGCCTTTCGGAATACTACAAAAAAGGCGCTCTTTCCGTTGCGGAAATTGAAGGTTACGAAGCGCAAAAAGAACACTTGACAGCACTTGCCAAGGAAATTAACCGCACAATAGGCGTTTACTACCAAAACATTTCCATGGTTGTGGACGAATACCTTGTGACTTGGATAAGCCGCGGCTACGACGACGAAACTTTGCTTGCCGTTGCCAAATACTGTTTCCGAAGCGGCATACGCACCCTTGCAGGGCTAAATTCCGTGTTGGACAAACTGTATGCAAACGGCGTGACTTCGACGGAAGCGTTGGAAAACTACTTGCACGATGCCGCCCAAAAAGACGAAAGCATCAAACAAGTTTTGACGGCCGCAGGCGTGGAACGAAACGTTACCAACAACGACAGAACGCTCTACCGCACATGGACGGCAAAGTGGAACATGCCTCACGACCTTGTTTGCTTTGCGGCGGAAAAATCCGCAGGATCGGCCTCCCCAATTGCCTACTTGAACAGATTGCTTTCCAACTACAAGCAAGAGGGCGTGTTCACCGTTGAACAGGCAAAGACTCATGCCGTTGCCGCAACAACTTCCGCAACAAACGGCAAAAAGGCCGTTGTAAACGACATTAAGCGTGCCGACTACACAGACGAACAACTAAGCGCGCTGTTTACCGCATTGGATACGGAGGAATAATGAACAAGCAAGAAATGCTGATTCTGGCAAAAAGAAGAATCGAACAAAAACGCACACAAGCCGTTGATAAATGCGAAAAAAATCTTGCAACACTACGTTCACGCGAAGATTGGAAAAGCTGCGAACGTGCCCTTAAAACAGCGCAAGTGCAACTGATACTCAACCGCGATGCCTCGGCGGAACAAACGGTGAAAAAACAAAAACTTATCCGTGCCCAACTTTTGAAAAAATACAAGTTGACGGAAAGCGACTTGACACCCGACTATTCGTGCAAAAAATGTGCCGATACAGGTTACGTTGACGGACAGCCTTGCCAATGTTTGCAAAACGAACTGCGCCAACTTTTGGTAGCTGAAAGCAACGTTGCCGACAAAACAATGACCTTTGCCAACAGCACCGAAACAAACAAACACAACTTGGCGGTGCACAAAAAGGCACTTGAAGTGTGCAAAAACAGCAGTTTGAAAAACATTTTGCTGACAGGCGGCACGGGTACCGGCAAAACCTACTTGCTTTCGGCGTGCATCAACACGTGTGCGGAAGAGGGCAAAAGCGTGTTTTTCACCACCGCATACAACCTTAACTCGCTGTTTTTGGAATGTCACCTGAGCGACGTTGCCACAAAGCGTGCGATACTGGACAATTTGACGGACGTGGACGTGTTGGCGATAGACGACCTCGGAACGGAAAACGTGTACAAAAACGTCACGGCGGAATATCTTTTTGCACTTGTGAACGAACGCTTAACCCGCAACAAACAAACGTTTTTCAGCACCAACCTGACTCTTGCCGACGTGCGCGAACGGTACGACGAAAGAATTTTTTCCCGCTTGGTAGACCAAAACAGCACGTTGATTGCCTTGTTGGAAGGCGCAGACAAGCGTTTGCAAAAGTAACTAACGCCACCGCCACCTGTTACAATTTAACTTATAATTCACCCCAAACACAAAAACGGCTTTTCATTTTAGCAGAACCGTTTTTTTTTGTTGGGAAAATCGCCGCTAATTGTCGAAACGTGAACAAACGGCAAAAACGCAAAACCTAAACAAGAAAAACATTTTGACGTATTTTTTCCAAATACAAAAAGCGGCAGAGAATCGTCTCCGCCGCTTTGAAATTTTGATTTTTGCTCCGTTTTTTGCTCTATTGGTACAAAAATAACGATTCGATTCTCTCAAAGTATCCGTTTTATCTGTCTACAACAAAGGGCGTTGTTAAAATTCGCCCAGTTGTTCGGCAAGCCAACTTATACTGTCGTCCACCCAGTTGCGAACACGCTTGCTGGCCGGCTTTAACAACAGCCAATCTTCCCCTGTGGAAAAACCGTGATCGCCAAACGAATAAACGTGCGTTTCGAACGGTACGCCGTTTTGGGCCAAAGCCAAACTCATCATCAAAGAATTATCCACCGTTGCAACTTGGTCGTCGGCCACTGCCGCAATGAAACAAGGAGACGTTTCGGGCGTGACATGTTCGTTAGGCAACGGCAAACCCTTTTGACACAAATCGGCAATTTCCTTCAAAATTACAGGGTAAATAAGCACTGCCGCCGCAGGTTTTGTTTTGGCAAGCGTTGCTGCACAAGCGGCAAGATGTCCGCCGGCGGAAAACCCCACCACGCTTATTTTGTTGACATCTATGCCCCATTTTTCGGCGTTGTTTTTTATGGTTTCCATTGCGTTTTCGTAGTCTTCCAACGGGCAAGGCCATGCACCGCTCTTTTCCAGCGAATAACGCAAAATAAACGTTTGATATCCTGCTCTTGCATAGGCAAGCGCAACGGGATCGGCCTCACGGTCAGATAGCCCTTGATATCCGCCGCCGGGCAAAACAATCATTGCGGGCCTGTTTTGAAAAGAAAATTCACCGCCAACTTGTTGCAAATAGCCCGTTAACGTTACGTTTCTTTTTTCGTTAAGCGTGATAAAAATCTTTTCCATGTTAACACCTCTTTGTCTTTATTGAAGTAGTTTTTGTATTTGTTTTGACAGCGCCAACGGCCGTTTTAACACTAAATTCGTCCACACGCACACTGCCAATGCTTTTTCGTTTTTATGTTTTCCGTCGACGTTTTTCCGTCAATTATCACACGACGGAAAAGTAATTTTATTTTGCAACAGTGACGCATTCGGATAAATCCACGACTATTTTGTTGCCGTCGGAAAAACGCATTGTTCCGTTTGGCAACGTCACGCGGAAAAAGTTTTTGCCATCTTCGCGAACAACTTCAATTTGCAAGTTGCCGCATACGGTAGGCACAACGCCTTGCGCAAAAGTCAAATTGCCCAAGTCGGGGCAAATCGCAATTTTGAAACAATTTTCAAACTGCACGCCAAGCACCTTTTCCGTCAAAAACTGAACGGCACCGCACGACCAACCGTGGCACAAACTGTGTCGAAACCCGACGTAGCAATGCTCGCCGAAATCGCCGTGCAAATCCTTTTTGCCATCCGGCGTGAGTTCGTCGATACGTCCGCTGTTATTTAGCCACGACAAATCGAAATTTTCCCAAAAGGTGGTTGCGCCCCGATCCAACATTCCGCCGAAATATTCTTTCATCACGTCCAACGCTTGTGCCGTGCCGCAGCAATCGGCAATGGCACTCAAAATGAAATATGACATGAACGTGGTTAGTCCGTTTGCGCCGTCACAAAGTCCTTCAAAAGCCACGTTTTGCGGAATTTTCCCCGCACGATAACCTAGCGAAAGTGCCGACTTGGAATGAACAGGGCCCGTCGTGTGGCAATTAAGCTTGTTCAAAATGTTGTAGCAAACGGGGTTTACCGGCAAACCCAACAGTTTGTAAATTTCCACGGCGGCATTTGTGCCCATCGTGAAAATAAATCTACCGCCCTCTTCTTCGTCGCCACAGGCGGAAGTGGGCCAATCCACGAAAAACGGATTTTTGACAGTTACAACCGACGAAAAATCACAATTGCCATTTTCGTCCAAACAACTGTCAAACAAATTTAGCGTCTGCTCCAAGTAGGGCAAACATTCCAAGGCAAATTGACGGTTGCCGGTTCGACGCAAATAGTCGCAAACAATGCGTATCAACCAAAACGAATAGGTGGGCATTGCAACAATCCAACCGGGCATTGGGTTGTGAGCAATTGCTTCGCGCAAAGTTTTTTCCACAAGTTCACATTTGCCGTACATATAGGTAAGTGCGGAAACTTCCGGTTGCATATCCCCCACCCAAATAAGTCTGTCGCGTTTGACACCGTCAAAAATATATTCTTGCATGTTCAAGTAGACAGTGTAGGCGGCCGTGTCGTAAATATTGTTCACCAAAATGTCGTTACAAAAAAACTTGCCTTGCGGAAGCTTGTGATAGCGATAACTTACGGCATAGATTCCCACAATTTCCGCTTTGCCGCAAACGTCCAACCGCACAAAACGGAAGCCTGTTTTACCCCACTCTTGATCGGACAAGGCAGGTAGCGGCACGGTGAAATCTCGAACGGAATGATCGTTGTTTGCGCCCTTGTAGCCCAAACAAGCATTGCTTTCGCCAACCGATTCTCCGAAACGCACGTGCACGATTGCGCCGTTGCTTGCATTTCGACACACTATCCTCACGCCGCCGCAAAGTTCCTTGCCGAAATCCAACAACACAAAACCGTTGTTGAAAGTCGTTATCGGGAAGTACTCCATGTGCGCTTGCATTTGAGTTGCGTGCAACAGTTCTCCAACAAGTTCGACGTTTTCGCAATCCACCACCCGTGTGGGCGACAAGTATTCTTTTGTTAAGTTGTTTACAGAAACTCGGTTATTCATTAGTCCCTCGCAACGTCCGTGCGAAACACGGCAAAATTACAATTCCAACATCACAACGGAAAGCGGCGCAATGTTCACCACGTCCGTTTTGCCGAATTTTTTCTTCAAAACGCTGTCGGTGTAGCCGCAAACGGGGCGTTCCAACTGCACGGTAACATCGTGCGTGTTGTAGTTAACAACGAATTGAACGGTTTTTCCGCCGTAGGAATAGGCGGCAGTGAGAACCGAACAAGGCGTGTAGGCCGAGCCGTCGTCCAAAACAAAGTTTTCCTTTCCGCAAGATACTTCCAACGGACAAACCATGCGTCCCAAGTGTAAAAAGTCCTTTGCCGCACCGTTGCGCCAACCGTTGAGCGTGGCCAAAAAGCCGAAAGCAATATCTTTATCCACGCACTTATCTGCCGGTTGAATCCAATCGCACCAAGAGTGTTGCACTTGGCCGTTGCCGTCCACCACAACGCTTAGCATATCGCCGGCAACAAAGCTATAAGCCAACCGATAAGGATAGTTGTTATCCGTTTTGTTAAGCATGGCACAAACTTGGTTGCCCATGAAGTTGTTGACGTACTCGTGATACACGTAGGAATACACCGGAATGGGTGTACCCAAGTACAAATTAAGTTGAAAACGGTTGTCGCTGAAGGGCAAATCGGCAATAAGCGGTTCGGCCGCCGCCGATTCGCACCCGAAGACGGCATTTCCTTGACGTGCCGTTTTAAGCATTTTGCTTGTTTCTTGCCATTGCCACTTGCCGGGGGCAGGCACGTGTCCGTGCTTGTCGCTGTAACAAAAATAGCTGTTGCCACCGTGGTTTTGGTCCAAAGCTTGAACGTAGTCTACACCGGCAGCGCAAAGTTTGCCAATTTCTTCGGACATTATCCGTTTTGTTTTTTCGCAAGCAGGGCACATGTCGTAGCCGCTGCGTTGGTCGGGGCAAATTATGCCCTTTTTCGTTCCGTCGCTATCGGTGCAAACGATGTTTTCAATGCCGTCGGCAACAAACTGCTCCGAACGGTCGTAGTTTGGCACCACGTTGCTGTGCAAAGTGTAGCCCATGCCGCTCATATACAGCCCGACAAGCATGTTTTCGCGGTGCATTGCTTTCAAAAATTCGTCGAACACTTCCGTTCCGCCGAAGGGTGGCCAAACGTAAGGCGGTGCCCACGGCGCAGTGCCTTCCCAGTGCATCAAAA
>CAZADD010000043.1:0-11357 GCA_964483825.1 uncultured Oscillospiraceae bacterium | reverse complement strand
TGTATTATATCTTTCACTCTTCGATGTGTCCAGTTTTACTATACAACTTTCAACTATTCACTTTTCACTCGGCTGCGTAGCAAGCCGCTCTCCTTGGCTCTCACTTTGGGAGAGCTGTCGGCTCCGCCGACTGAGAGGGTTAAAAACGTAACCGCAAGCAACTCTCTTTGTGTAAAGGATAGCTGTCGGCTTCGCCTACTGAGAGGGCATTATTCATAATTTTGCAACTTTAATGTCGCCGAAATGTAAAATTCGGGGTTGACAATCGCTTGCAAAGTGTTTATACTGTAATAGTAAACAAAAGTTAAAGATGTATTGTTTGCAACATCCGCGGAGATTACATGAAAACAGACTACAGACAAAAACTGCTTAGCGTGCCCGTCAAGCGTCAGTCGTGGTTCACTCGCATGGTTTTTCGTTGTTGGCTTAAACTCAAATGTCGGCAACACCATGTGCGTTTCACCTACGAATATGACCCTAAAAGTATCAAGGGCAAACAAATTCTATTTCTTTCCACACATGCTTCACGCAACGATTTTTTCTATTCTATTTGTGGTTTGAACCGTTGGAACATTCACATTGTGGCAGGTTACCAAAACTTTTTCACCAACAAAACAAACTATTTCGGGATGACAGCCATGAATGCCATTCCCAAATTGCTGTATCAACCGGATCCTCATTGCACGCGAAAAATGCTAAGGGTGCTTCGGTCGGGTAGAAGTTTGGCACTGTTCCCGGAAGGCATACAATCTCTTTCCGGAAGTACGCATCCAATAAACCCCGCCACGTGCAAATTTATTAAACGGGGGGGGGTGACGGTTGTTTTAGCAACGTCAAAAGGTTCCTACCTCACCAATCCGCGCTACATAAGGGAAATCAAGCGTGGCAAAATATTCGTCAACTACAAAATATTGTTCACTCCCGAACAACTCAAAGAAATGTCGGAAGAACAAATCTACAACGTTCTTTTGCAAAATTTCACCTACAACGATTTTGCAGCGCAAAAGACAATTCGCGCCAAGTACGTCGGCAAGCAACCCAACGTGGTGGGGCTAGATAACATTTTGTACGTTTGCCCCCAATGCAAGCAAACACACACCCTGCAAGTGCACACGGAAAAAGGCAACGAGCGTTTGGAATGCGAAAACTGCGGCCACGCCGTCAACGTCAACGAGTACTACGACCTTATCGTTAAAAACGGCAACCGTTATTTCGAAAATATCGACCAATGGGTAAAATGGGAACGCCGTTTTGTTCGCAAACAAGTTCGGCAACCGAATTTCCGTTTGGAAGGACGCGGAAAAATAACGCAAGTGCGCACGGACAGTTGGAAAAAGTATCCACAAAACCGCATCACGCTTATAGAAGGCGACGTGGTGTTGGATAAAACAGGGCTAACCGTCACAAACGGCGAAAACCAAATGTTTTTTGACGTTCACGGTTTGTATTCGTTAACAATGGCAACGGGCAGGTTCTTGGAATTCTACTACAATGAAGACTACTACAACCTTGTTTTGGACGGCCCGACAAACCGCATGATAGAATGGATGCTTGCAAGCGAGGAAATGCACAACATCGATGACGAAAAGTGGGATGCCGCATCTCGCGACGTCTTCAACTACGATGCTGAGGGGGAATTGTGATGACGACGGAACTTAACGCACAGCCGAACAATTTGGCAAACGACGGAAAAACAAAGGTAAAAATCGGGGTAAAAAGTTTCATATTGATGGTATGCATCTTGCTTGCAGTTGTTTTGGCAGCAGGAATTTTAACCTACGTGATACCGGCCGGCAAGTACTATCGCTACGAGTACACCGATGATAGTTCGCTTGTGGGCACACGCAACGACGAAAGTTTTGTGGAATACACCGATGACGAAAGCAAGAAAGGACAAGTGGTTCCCGATAGTTACGTCGTTTTGGAAGAGGGCAGTAGTACTCGGCTTGCCGTTTGGCGTTGGATAACGGCACCTTTCGAATCGCTTATTTGGGGCAACACCGACAAGACTTTCCCTGCATCGATCAACGTCAACGAAATTTCCATTTTAGCATTGCTTTTGGTTTTGGGCGGAACGTTCAAAGTGTTGGAAAAGAGCGGCGGCCTTGAAGCATTGGTTCGACTTGTCATCAACAAACTGTACAAACACCGTTTTGTTGCCGTTTGGGTAATAACGTTTATCGTGATGATTCTTTCCGCCGTGTTTGGGTTGCAAGAACAGTTGCTGATACTTTATCCGCTGTTGGCAATGCTGTGTGCAGCCATGAATTGGTCCAAGTTCACGGCAATCAGTTTCATTTTGATGACTTCCGGCGTGGGATTCACAACGGCAATAACCAACCCGTTGACAATCGGTCTTGCGTCTCAAAACGCAGGCGTCGATATCACCGACGGCATGTGGTACCGTTTCATTATCTTTGCCGTGATGTTTGTGGTCACGTCGCTGTACATGACCTATCTTTGCAAGCACGACGAAAAACAAGCCACCGAAATGGCGGATATTTCCAAATTTATCGTTGACGATCCCGAACAAAAACGCCAAGACGGTCAAAAAGCGTTGCTTGTTTGTTTGCTTTTCGGCATTGCACTGTTAGGCGTGATCGTTGCGGTGATAATTCCTGATTTGCGCAGTAACAGCATGATAATCATGGGTGTTGCGTTCATTGTGGGCACCGTTATCGTCGGTCGCATATTGCTTGGCGGCTTCAAGCCCATGGGCAAAGCCTTTTTGGAAGGTGCCAAAGATATTGCTCCGTCGTTGCTGATCATTGTTATTGCTTTTGCTGTGCCCTACATTGCAAAGAAGGGCGAGATTTTGGATACCATTTTCCATTTCTTCTACGGCATTGTAACGGGTTCCAGCCCTTATGTAGCAGTGATAGTGCTTTATGCGTTCATTTTGGTTTTGGAATTTTTCATCCCCAGCGCATCCGCCAAAGCAGTGCTGATAATACCGATGCTTACGCTTGCACCTATCGAAGGACTGGGCATCAACGTGATTTTGCTCACCTATTTGTTTGCCGACGGCTACACGAACGTGCTGTTCCCAACGTGCGGAACACTGTTGATCGGTCTTGGACTTGCCGATCAAAGTTTGGGAACGTGGTTCAAGCGCACAATTTTGTTCCAACTGTTGTTGATGGCACTTTCAATGGGATTCTTGTTCCTTGCCGTTGCAATAGGTTTGTAGAACAAAAAAATTAACTGTAGTTGAAGTCTATGGCGAAATAAGGTTCGTTTGAAAGGTTTTACGTTTTTGTAAAGCGTGAACGGCGGCAAAAAAAATCATACTCCAAAAAACACAAAGAGCATTTCGGTTTCATGCCGAAATGCTCTGTTTTTTTGTGTCGCCGTTTTGTCGATTAAGTACGTTCCAAACGGTTGGATAATACAGTCTTTATTTGGTAGTTGTACAATTTGTTAGTGCGAAATTAACGGCGACGGTACGTTAACTTCGCAACGATATGCAGTGGTTTGTGAACTCCAAAAGCGTGGCACGTATGCCGTTTTTGTGCGCAACGAACGTATTCAATCAGTCAAATGTTGTTTCAATTTGCCCAAGGCCCGTGTTTCTATTCGCGAAACGTAACTGCGGCTTATTCCCAGTTGTTTTGCCGTTTGCAGTTGTGTCAACGGAACGGCGCCTTCTTCTATTCCGTAGCGCATCAAAATTATTTTTTGTTCTCTATCGGTCAAATGGGTTTTTATCGTTTTTAATAGCGTTTCTCTCAAAATGGAAATTTCCGCTTTGTGAAAAACGCTTTCTTCCTTCACTGCCAACACGTCGTAAAGCGTGTATTCGTTTCCGTCGTTATCCACACCCAAAGTGTTGTTCAAGTACACCGTGTTTTGGTACTTTTTGTTGGCGCGCAGCGTCATCAAAATTTCGTTTTCTATGCAACGGGCAAGATAGGTGGCAAGTCCCGTGCCCTTTTCCGGCGAAAAACTTTCCACCCCCTTGATAAGCCCGATAGAACCGATGGAAATCAAATCGTCAGTATCGTTTTTACCGTATTTCTTTGCAACGTGTGCAACCAAACGCATGTTGTGGGTTATCAGTTTTTCTCTTGCGGCATTGCTTCCATTTTTCATTTCGGCAATACACTTTTCTTCTTCCTCAGGCGAAAGCGGTTTGGGGTAACTTCCGTTACTGAAATATCCCGTGAACCACAGTGCCCTTTTCAACAGTTCCAACAGTGCAAACATAATTTCTCCTTCGTAAAGAATATTCATTTGGCAGCGTCGGTAGGCGGCAAGGCTTGTGCATTTTTTTTGTAAAAGTGGCAAAGTGGGCGTGTCAAGGGCTATTGTGCTTGCCAAAAATCGGCAACTATTCTATAATATCTAAATGAAGTGTAACGTTTGTCCAAGAAATTGCAATGCGGAAAGAACTTGCAGCGTCGGTTTTTGCGGAACAAAAGGTGCGGTTGTCTCTCGCATATCCAAACACATGTGGGAAGAACCGTGTATTTCCGGGAACAAAGGCAGTGGCACGGTGTTTTTTGCCGGTTGCAATTTGAAGTGCCGTTTTTGCCAAAACTACGATATATCCGTTGTGCCTCACGGAGTGGCCGTTTCGTCAAACCGTCTTGCCGACGTGTTTTTGTATTTGCAAGAACAAGGCGTTGCCAACGTCAATTTGGTCACCGCTTCGCACGTGGTGGGGGACGTAGCCAAAGCACTGCGCCTAGCCAAGCCGTTTTTGAAAATTCCCGTGGTGTACAACAGCGGCAGTTACGAAAAGGTTTCCGCCTTGCAACAGTTGGAAGGCTTGGTGGACGTGTATTTGCCCGATTTGAAGTTTTGTGCCCCTAACGTTTCCAAGGCAATGTGCGGTGCGGAAAATTATTTCCAAGTTGCAACTGCGGCAATAAAGGAAATGCGCCGTCAACAACCGCAAGACGTTTTCGATAACGAAGGCTACATGACAAACGGTGTTTTGATAAGGCATTTGGCGTTGCCATCCTTCACGGAAGACAGCAAGCGCATTCTGGATTGGATTGCAAATTGGAACAGTGAAGCGTGGGTTAGCGTTATGTCGCAATATTTCCCCGCTAGGCACGACGATGCTTTTCCGCAACTTAACAGACGGCTGTTTCGTCACGAGTACCAAAACTTGGTGGAATATTTCCACAACGTCGGTTTGAAAAACGGCTTTATGCAAGATTTAGACTCGGCAACAGTCGACTATTTGCCGGATTTTATCGACGGCGACGTGCAAAATTTATTGTTGAAACTACCAAAAAATTTCAAAGAGAGTGAAAATGAAAGATAAGCAAAAAAAAGTAAGTTTGTGGCAGTTGTTCGCAACGTTTTTCAAGGTGGGTGCATTCACCTTTGGCGGCGGATATGCAATGATTGCTATTTTGGAAGACGAACTGATATCAAAGAAAAAATGGATAACGGCGCAAGACATGTTGGACATCGTCGTTATTGCGGAATCCACCCCCGGCGTTATTGCCGTCAACACTGCAACGTCGGTAGGGTATCGGGTGCGTGGCGTGTGGGGTGCCATTATTGCAACGTTGGGCGTGGTGTTGCCGTCCTTTGCAATAATCTACGCACTGTCTTTTGCCATGCAAGCATTCAAGGAAAACGAGTGGTACAAGGCCGCCTTCACGGGCATTCAAGCATGCGTAACCATTTTGATTGTCAATGCGTTTTTGAAGTTGGCCAAGCAGTTGGATAAAGATGTGTTTTCGTTTGTTATGGTTGCTGCGGCTTTTGCCGTTGCCACGCTAACAAGTTTCAACGTAATCTACGTCATTTTGATTGGCGGCGCATTGGGGCTTGTGTACAGCCTTATTGTGGAAAAGGTTAAAGGTAAAAAAGCGGCAGCCGTTACCGAAACGGAAGAATTGCCTTTGCAAGACACGCTGGACGGTGACGTTTTTGTGTGTAAGGATACCGATAACGAAAGTGAAAAGGAGGACGAATAATGGACTTCTTGATACTTTTCTGGGAATACTTCAAAATAGGACTGTTCACTATCGGCGGCGGCTATGCAATGTTGCCCATGGTGCAACAGGCAATTGAAAAACACGGTTGGATGACGAATGCCGAAGTGGTGGATTTCATCGCCGTTGCGGAATCTACTCCGGGACCGTTTGCCATCAACTTGGCAACGTTTGTGGGCACAACTGTCGGTTCGTCAACGTCGTTGGGCGTGTTCGGCGGTTTCTTGGGCGCAGTGATTGCAACTTTTGCCGTCGTTTTGCCGTCGTTGGTGATAATTATCGTGGTCACCAAAATTTTTGAAAAATTCAAAACCAACAAGTACGTCCAAAACGTGCTGTACGGTATTCGCCCCGTGGTAGTGGGATTGGTGTTGTCCGCTGTCGTTTCCGTTTTGTGCATGGTTGTTTTGCCTGAATTGGATTTGACGCACATCACTTCCGAAGGTTTTTCGCAGTTCAACTGGGTGTCGCTTATAATCGTGTTGGCGTTTTTCCCGTTGTCACGCGTCAAAATAAAAGGCAAAAAACCGCATCCCATTTTCCTTATTTTGCTTTCAGCCGTTGTGGGAATCGTCCTTTTCGGCGTGTGCAAAGTGCAACAGTAGATAACAAGAAATTGAATTGTCAACCGAGCACAAAATTTGTCAAAAAGGCCTGAGCCGATTTCTGTGTTTTGTTGCAGTTTGATTTTGGGGGAACCGTGTCAAATGTTTTGACGTGTGAAGTTTTTGGATCGATATAAAATAGTTAGTTTTTAGCTGTCCTACGGTGGTACCTCGTGGGACAGTTTTTGTTGCCCGATTCGAACTCTCAAAATTGCGCAAATCGCATGCGTTTCGTTTTGGCACTTTGGCTTGTTGCTTTTTGCTCAATGTGTCAAATGTTGGAAAAAATCGGCTTCAAATAGCGGTTTGCGGAAAGTCGTCACAGCGGATAACTTTCGCAATGTTTGCAATAGGCCGCAACATCTATTATAAAATCAACAAAAGTGCAATTGTGTGTAACGTCGTGTCGCGAATCAAAAAAAAACACAGAGTATTTGTATTTAGGTTATCTACAAAACAACCTATCCGTATTTGAATGCGTTATTTTGTTTCAATCTGAGTGGAAAATTGTCAACTTGCAGCGGTTAAAAACGCCAAATGCACAAAAATTTTGCCCACGTATCACTCTTTTGGCAGCAAAACGGGGTGCTGTGGAGTGCTATGTTAGATTTTTTTGTTTCATTTGATAACTTAATGTTGTCAAAGTTGTCAAATTATTGTATAATTTACTAAAAGTTAACTATTGTGACTATAATATTAGTCAAACGCACAAAAGAGGAATCGAACATGAGTTTTAACGTAGCAGTGACAGGCGCAACCGGCAACATGGGCAAGGAAACACTCAATTTCCTTTGCCGTTTGGACGCAGTGGACAAGGTGTATTTTTTGTGTTTGCCCGGCGAAGTGAAAAAGGGCAAAAAATTGCAAAAACAGCATGCCCCCAAAGCAGTTATGGTGGTGGGCAACACAGCAAATATCCAAGACTGTCGCAAACTGGTTGCCGACGTATCCTACGTCATTCACATGGCAGCAGTTATTCCGCCTAAATCCGATCAACGTCCCGAACTTTCGGATCAAGCCAACTTTTGGGGCACAAAAGCAATGGTGGATGCCGTTTTGGAATTGGAAAATCAGCCCAAATTCGTGCATATTTCCACGGTAGCGCTGTATGGCAACCGCAACCATTTGCACCCCTACGGCCGTGTGGGAGATCCGTTGTTGCCCAGTGCCTACGATCCCTATGCAATGTCCAAACTGGAAGGCGAACGCTACGTTTTGGAAGCAGGGCTCAAAACTTGGGCCGTTATTCGCCAAACGGCAATGTTGCACAACAGAATGCTGACGGATAACCTTTCAGATGGTTTGATGTTCCACACTTGCTACAATGCACCTTTGGAATGGGTTACAGCCCGTGATAGCGGCCGCCTTATGGGCAACATTGTGGATTTCGATGCCCGTGGTGAAGTGGATTGTTTCTGGAACAAGGTGTACAACCTTGGCGGTCCGGCCGCAAACCGTATCACCGGTTACGAAGTGTTCGACGGCGGTTTCAAAATTATCGGCGGATCTACCGAAAAGTTCATGAAACCCAATTGGAACGCTATGCGCAATTTCCACGGCGTGTGGTTTTGGGACGGACACGTTCTGGACGACTTGTTCCATTACCAACAGGAAAGCGTCGATGACTACTGGAAGGAAATTTTGAACAATCACAAGTACTACAAAATTGCCAAAATAATTCCCCCAAAAGTTATTTCCGGTTTGGCAATCAAACCGTTGTTGAAGGATAAAAACGCACCCATGCGTTGGATACGCAACAACGACGAGGGCCGCAAGAGTGCCTACTTCGGAACGGGCGAAAACGATTGTGCCCTTTCAAAGAAGTGGCAAGATTTCCCCTTGCTGTGCAAAGGCCAACTGCCCAACGGCGAAACGGTGGATTATCAAGCATTGCGTGACCCCAAAAATGCCGTATTGTTGTCGCACGGCTACGACGAAAGCAAACCGGACAGCGAGTTGGATATCGACGATTTGCGCAAAGCAGCGGCTTTCCGTGGCGGCGAATTGGTTTCCACAAGTTTCCAAAAGGGAAATTTGTTCCAAAAACTCGTTTGGCGTTGCCAAGACGGTCACGAATTCCAACTTACGGCGTTTTCCGTGTTGAAAGCAGGGCACTGGTGCCCCGAATGCAACAAACGCTACGTTTGGGATTACGACAGACTTTCCAAAGGCAACCAATTCTACGCTCAGGTTTGGTACGACAGCCACGCCAATGACGAAGATTACACCTATTGGTTGGACGAAAACTTCAACGCACATTTCAAAAGGAACAAATGATGCAGGCAATAATTTACTATTTCAGCGGCACCGGCAACACTTTGAAAGCATGTCAAGCATTCCAAAGCAGTTTCCAACGTAACGGTGTTTTGTGTTCGTTGTTCGATATCACGTCCAACGCCGCCGTGCCCAACCCCGAAAATTTCGATTTCGTCGGTTTTGCCTATCCCATTCATGCGTTCAATGCACCCTACGTGGTGTACAAGTTTGTAAGAACGTTGCCTCGCCAAAACAAAAAGAACTATTTCATTTTCACAACGTCCGGCGAACCGCTCAGCTTGAACAATTCGTCATCGGCGCATTTGTGTGCAAAACTAAGAAGGCGCGGTTTTGGGAAACTTACAAACGAGTACCACTACGTGATGCCCTACAACATGATTTTCCGTCACACCGACGTTCAAGCACGGCAAATGTGGCAAACGGCAAGCCAACTTATTCCCTTGGATGCAGCAGAAGTGCTTTCCGGCAAAACCAGTTTGTTAAAACGCCCGCCGTTCGGTAGATTTATTTCATGGGTGTTGCGTATCGAACACGGCGCAATGAAAGTGAACGGACGCTGTTTCAAGGTTACGGACGATTGTGTAAAATGTATGAAATGCGTCAACAATTGCCCCGTCGGCAACATTACCTACGACGAAAAAAGCGGCAAATTCCACTTTGGCGGAAATTGCATAATGTGCACTCGCTGTTCGTTTTCTTGCCCCAAGGATGCTTTGAAAATAGGCGTTTTGAACGGTTGGCGTGTCAACGGCGCTTATAATTTCGAAAATCCCGACGAAACGCAAACTTGCAGCAACCCCAACTATTGCAAAAAAGCGTACAAACGTTATTTTGCGGAAGCACAAAACCGATTGACTGCTACACACAACGACGAAAGCGGTACGGATACCGAGTGAAGGCTGTAAGAAAGCTGAAATCAAAATAGCGCAAATTTCTGTTGCACAAAACACAAATATATGCTATAATTTGAACATAACTTGAATGATTCATGCGGAGGAATAATCATGGAATTCAAAGACAAAGTTAAGTATGTTAGAAAAAAATTGTATTTGAGCCAAGAAATGATGGCCAAGGAATTGGGCGTTGCTTTCGCTACCGTTAACCGTTGGGAATCGGGCAGATGCCATCCTAACTACAGAGCGCAAAAAGCTTTTGCTGAATTTTGTAAGGCTAATCAAATAAACGTTGACGCTTTGGACGACTAATCAAGGTTTCAAACTGTGCAAAAACCGTTTCTAGGGGTATTTTGCGCCGTTCAAGGTATCAAAAAGTCCATCAAACAGTGCTTATTTCAACTTTTTTTGAAAAATTATCAAAAAACGTTTGCTAAATTTTCAGAATAATAGTATTGTATAAGCACGTCATTTGGAGGCATAGCTCAGTTGGTTAGAGCGCTCGCTTCACATGCGAGAGGTCGTAGGTTCGAGTCCTACTGTCTCTACCAAAAGCGGCTCGCTTGGTGGTCGCAAAAGAAAAGGAACAGCAAAAAACGACTGTTCCTTTTTCTTTTTCTCCCTTTTTGCTTCGCCGCTTTTGACCAAGCAACAGCGCGGAGTTCGAAATGACGTAGCGTTCCGCTTTGCTTCACTTACTTTTTGCTCCGCAAAAACACGAGTCCTACTGTCTCTACCAAAAAAGTCGCATCGCAAGATGCGACTTTTTTTATCCAAGCCGCTAGGCTTGACATATCATTGACACACGCAGTGTGGCGTATATCATCAGCCCCGAAGGGGCTGTATATCATCAACCGAAGGTTGCATATGCTTTGTGACGTAGCGTTCCGCTTCGCTCCACTTACTTTTTGCTCCGCAAAAACACGAGTCCTACTGTATCCGTAAAAAGCAACCGTTCCTTTTTGCACTAAATTTTTGTTATCGTTACAAAATGTATTGAAAACACGCCGTTTTGTGATATAATAAACGCATCAATCAACATGAATTTGCGAGGAGTTATGGAAAAATACGTTTTCATCAAACTGCGTGAGCGGCCGGAACTGATGCAAACTGCCGCCGAATGGTTTCACGGCAAATGGGGCGTTCCCATCGATGCGTATGCACGGTGTATGCAAGATTATTTGGACTGCAAAACGGAATACGGTTGGTATCTTTGCTTGTGCGGCGAAAAAATTGTCGGCGGTTTGGGCGTTATCCAAAACGACTTTCACGATAGAAAAGATCTTGCGCCCAATGTTTGCGCAGTCTACACGGAAGATGAGCATCGTGGGCACGGAATTGCCGGCCGTTTGCTTAACCTTGTTGTGGAAGATATGAAGGACAAGGGAATCACGCCAATTTACTTGGTCACCGATCACACAAATTTCTACGAAAGGTACGATTGGGAGTTTTTGTGCATGGTGCAAGGCGATGGCGAACCTAACATGACAAGAATGTACGTTCACCGCTAAATTTGCTGTGCAGCAGCGCACAAAAACGCAATTTTGTCATCTGATTTGAAATCAAGGAGCAAACATGATAAAAACAGGCATTAAATCCGGTGCGTATTTTTCGTTGGAAGACTA
>CAZADD010000042.1:0-11397 GCA_964483825.1 uncultured Oscillospiraceae bacterium | reverse complement strand
AGCCTTTAACGGTTCTTTTTTTATAGATTAAATAATGGTGCATTGTAAAACGGTGTTTATTGAACAAAAACATCATTTTTGCAGTGACATTGTAAATGTTTTGTGTTGTTAAGAGCCCTCGTGGGTTCTTTTTTTAGACTTAAACATTGTTGAGGGCCCCTTTTATATTATATTTTTTTTGTAAATATCACCAGTGACAGGCCCAATGTTTTTTATGGCGGTGGACACCAGAATTCTGCGTGCAGTAATAGTGTGTGCGGAAATTATCTTGAATAACGAACAAACGACACGGAAGTTGCTTCCGTGTCGTTTGTTCGTGTGCGTTGTTTTTTTTGAAAGGTTGTTTTTGTGTGTAGCAGCATTTGCATTGAAAAACTGCGCAATGCTATGTGTCGATTGTTTCGCTAATTACTCGTCTATATTGTCAAATAGCGGACTGTCAAAGAAGTCTTTTAATGTTATGCCAAGTCCGTCACACAAATACTGAATTGTGGCCAGCTTGGGGTTTTGACTTCGTCCCGAAAATATGCTGTTTACAGTGGATTGAATAATTCCCGACATGGTGCAAAGTTTATTTGGCGTGATATTCCGTTCATGGCAGTATTCCAAAATTCGTTTTCCGACAGCTTCGTGCAGTTTCATTGCTGTTTTCTCCAATATAATCTACTTTATTTGTACAAATAGTGTAGCAATATATTAAAAATTATGTTGTGAACACATTCACAAGTTGTGAATGTATTGACAACTTATGTTTTGTCGAATATAATATGGTCAAGTTTGAAAGTTATTATCTGCGTGGCTAAAATGGTATTTTTTGCAAGTTGCGTTATGTAATATTGCTTGCACGCTCAATCGAATAAAGTCAACTATATTTTTAAGTAACAATTATGTGTGTTGAGGATGAGTTATTGTTCTCAAAGTATTTCGCGAAATTTACATGTTGTGTTACGAGCATTGCAAATGCGTTTGTCGTTTGTGTATGTATTGTTTCAAAGCCAATTAAACGTTATCCTCCAAATGATATTGTTTGGATGGCGCAAAACTTGTACATTTGAACGGAAAATATACACGTACGATTAAACAAATACGACGACTGTGTGTAACTTAGATTAGTAGTGTTTGTGGGCTAAAGTTTTGAAAAACGGAAATAATCTGTTGTCGTGTTGAATTTTGTGAAAGTCAGCAATACAAAAAGTTAAAGTAAAAAATGGAGGGAATTAGATGCAATATTACAATTTGGGGGAAGATGAGGTTGTTTTGTATAAAGGTGAAGTGTGCGGTAAAATGTTTGGAGAACAAACACAATTAATATTAACGAATCACAATATTGTCTTTATCACGGAACGAAAAAAGACGTTTCAAGAAACGGCTGTAAGCGTGAAAAGTTATCCTGTTGGGGATGTGAAAATTTATGAAACAAAGCCTCAAATTAAAATTGTGAAAACAATGGTGGAAGTTTATTTGAAAACAACGGAATTGGAATTTGATTTCAGTTCAAAGTTGGAACAACACAAATTTGTGTCGGCAGTGACCACATTGCTTACAGGCAAAACGGATGTCGAACGCGGTGCGGAAAAAGTAAAAGATACAATAGATCTAGTTAATGCTACTTTGGATGTGGATATTGTAAAATCGAGTGGTGACGTTTTGAGAAACGGTTTAGTGGGGAGTATTTCGGGCACTTTAGGTAAGCTTGGAAAAACATTATTCGGAAAAAACAAAAAATAGTAAGTTGGAAGCGGTTGTGACATTTCAAATCGTTGTGCGATTGAATTGATAGAAATATATGCAAGGCAAAATTAATATGACTAAATACATTCAAAGTTTTTGTTAAATTCTCGTCTTGTTACCCAAAAACTGCATTTTGCGCTCATAAGGATGTGAAAAAGCATATTCTTCGTCGTTTGAGAGGAAGCTAGACTTTTGTGCAGCTAGATAATAGTACCATTATGAAGCATTTTGTATACGGAATTCATTTCAAAAAAATAAAATTACAAACTAAATGCGCCTTGAAACGTTAGTGTTCAAGGCGCAATTTGCTACTTAATTTGGAATTTTAACGTATGGCTTGCACTTGTTAACGTTTTTTTACAATCATTGCACGCATGGAGTTCAGTATTGCAAGCATGCAAACCCCAACGTCGGCCAAAATTGCCACGATCATGCCAAAACTTATCATATCTAGCACACCCGTTGCCGAAAGAATAAGCACGGCCACTTTGATTGCAATGGAAAACACGATGTTTTGTTTTACAATAGCAAGTGTCTTTCGGGCAATTTTCTTTGCAGTTGCAATGGCGGTGGGGTTATCTTGCATCAAAACTATGTCGGCGGCTTCTATTGCAGCGTCACTGCCCACTCCGCCCATAGCAATGCCAACGTCGGCTGTCGCAAGCACGGGCGCATCGTTGATTCCGTCGCCCACAAAAGCAACTTTGCCGTCAGCCATCAAATTTTCCACTATTTTCGCTTTGTCTTGCGGCAACAGTTGCGAATACACTTTGTCAATCCCCACGGATTTTGCAACATTTTCGGCGGCGTTTTGGTTGTCGCCGGTCAGCAAGACAGTGGTGCAACCGTCATTTTTAAGGCTTTCGATGGCGGCCGAGGCATCTTGTTTTATTTGATCTTCAATAATAATTGCCCCCAAATATTTGCCGTCTTTTGCTACGTGAACAACGGTGCCATCGTCGCATTCCAGGGGAACAAGGCCGTTTTCACGCATCAGTTCGATATTTCCGCAAATAATTTGCCCGTCGTTTGCCACGGCCACAATGCCTTTGCCGGCAACTTCTTGAACGGTGCAAGAAACTTTTGGTGCAGTAACTTCGTTGCAAATTGACGTTGCAATGGGGTGATTGCTGTATTGCTCGGCAGTGGCTGCGGTTTTCAAAATTTCTTCACGGTTGTTTTCCGGAAGTACTTTCGTAACGGCAAAATTGCCTTTTGTAAGCGTACCGGTTTTGTCAAAGGCAAACACGCTTGTTTTTGAAAGCAACTCCAAGTAGTTGCTACCTTTCACCAAAATGCCGTTCTTGCTTGCGGCGGCAATTCCTCCGAAAAATCCCAGCGGAACGGAAATGACAAGCGCGCATGGGCACGAAACAAACAAAAACATCATGGCACGGCGCAGCCAGACAGTCCAAACAACCCAATCGCTTGCACCCAAAATCAGCGACGGCACAATGGCAATCAACACTGCCAACACCGTTACGATGGGTGTGTAGTATTGCGAAAACTTTGTGATAAAGTTTTCGGCAGGTGCCTTTTGGCTTGTGGCGTTTTCCACCAAATCCAAAATTTTGGCAACGGTGCTGTCGTAGTAGCCGAACGTTGCACGAACAAACAAAACGCCGTCGGTGTTTATGCAACCGGAAATAACGTTCTCTCCTTTTGCTGCACGCCGTGGAACGCTTTCGCCGGTTATGGCGGCAGTGTCCAAGTGACATTCACCGTCAACAACAACGCCGTCTAGCGGCAGTTTTTCGCCTGCACGCACAACGAAAACGTCGCCGATTGCAATTTCCGAAGGATGAACTTCAATTTCTTCGCCATCACGAACAACGGTTGCCGTTTCGGGGCGAATATCCATCAACGAAGCGATGTTTTTTCTACTTTTACCAACGGCGTACTTCTGAAAAAGTTCTCCGGTTTGGTACAACAGCATAACGGCAACGGCATCGAAGTATTCGCCTATGGCAAAGGCGCCGATCGTTGCAACCGTCATCAAAAAGTTTTCGTCAAAAAGTTTTCCGTGCACGGCATTGGTTATTGCTTTCCACAACACGTCGCAGCCGATTGCTAAGAATATTGCGGCGTAAATTGTTGGTTCTATCCAAGCGTAGGGTAGCGCGACGGTGTGTGTTAAGATAAGTGCGGCGGCGTAAATTGTCGCACAAATCAATATACGTATCAAAGTTTTTTGGTTTTTTGTCATAAGTTTAGAATTTTATCAGGCAATCGGGCTCTACTTTTTTGCAAACTTTCTTTATTTGACGGATAATTTCGTCGAACGCGGATTCGTCCGCTTCCAAAATCATTTTTTGTGTCAAAAAGTTGACGGATACACTTTCAACGCCGTCAATTTTTCTTATTGCGTTTTCCATTTTTGCAGCGCAGTTTGCGCAATCCAAATTTTCCAATTTTATAACTTTTTTCATATTCTACTCCTTTGCGTGTTCAAGCGCCAAGTTAATTATCGACGCAACGTGGTCGTCGTCCAAACTGTAGTAAATTTCCTTTCCGCTGCGTCTGTTTTTCACAAGTTTTGTTTGCCGCAAAATGCGAAGTTGGTGCGAAACTGCCGATTTTGTCATGTTCAATAACGAGCAAATGTCGCAAACGCACAACTCATCGGTGAGCAATGCGGACAAAATGCGAATTCTTGTGGAATCGCCAAAAACTTTGAATAGTTCCGCCACGTCGTACAGTAGGTCTTCATCGGGAATCTGCTTTTTAACTTCGCTGACGGTTTCTTCGTGAACGATGTTTTCTTCGCAACAATATTGATCTGTCATGTGTTTTTCTCCTTTTTCAACCATTCGTCGCAATGTCGTCAGGTTTGTTTTTGCTATTTGCTTGGTGAATACATAGTTGTATGCTAGCTCAAACACATCTAAAAGTAGTTGCGTTGTTTTTCTCTTGCATCACAACGCCTTTAACGGTGCATGTGCGGACAAACAGTTGAATAATTGTTCAACTGTTTTAATTTTATTCCGTCATTTGCGTTTTGTCAACTGATTTTCTGCGTTTTTATAAAAAAGTTCTGAAAGATTTGTTCCCTGTATATTTAATCGGTTATTTTGTGTACAAAATTTTTGATATTAACAGCGATTTTGTTTTCGCAAAGGCTTGCTCGTGTGGCTGTTGGGTGGATTTATCGGCAAAATTATACACACAGCACAATTTTTCTATTATTTTTGCCATTAACTGTTGACTTTTCGAAAAAAAGTTCTGAAAACTCAATGGACTGCACACCAAAAATTTTAGTTGTGTTTTCACCGTTTTGAAAAATGCAAAAAACGGTGTGTCAAAAATTCGTCTCAAACAATATGATAAAGCAGTGCGCAGGCACAAAAAAAGTACAAGGGAGAATCAAAATGTGTGGATGTTTCAATAATGGTTGCGGCAACGGTTGCGGTGGCAACGGCGGCAATGGCGGCGGAAGAATTTTCATTATCGAGCGTGGACCAAGAGGACCGCGCGGCTACACGGGCGCAACGGGTGCAGTTGGACCGCAAGGACCGACAGGCGCAACAGGTCCCCAGGGCCCGTCCGGTGGCGGATTGTTAAGTTACGGCGGCGGATACTCCGCTGCAACAACTACTCAAGCGCTTACAAGCACGGCTGTCGGGATGACGCTTGGAACGTTTATGCCTTCAAGTAACGTAACGTACGGCACAAATTCCATAACCGTCACAAACGGCGGCGACTACGAAATTAACTACGGAATTATCGGCAGCGTGGAAACGACGTCGGACCTTACCGTTGCAGTGGGGCGAAACGGCACGGCAATTCCGTCGGGCGTGCGGAGCAAAACTTACACGGCCGGCCAAAGCGATTTGCTCATGGGCAGTTTTATCGTCACGCTAACGTCCGGCGACGTTCTAACGCTGTTGCTGTCTTCTTCGCAAGACGTCACTTTCACGCCTGGCGCCAACGTCAACTCCTATCTCACGGTGAAACAGCTTAACGGTTAATGTTTTTTTGCAAAACAAAATTTGTGCAGTTATTCACGCCGTGCGTTATCGCGTGTGTAATTGCAAAATCAAGTTGCAAACTGTGCATTGAACAGATGTTTCAAGTTTGGCGGTTCTTGTAAGAAAAAACAAGCAAACTCAATAATTTCCAAACAAAAAACTCGACTTTTCAACAAAGCCGAGTTTTTCAATTTTTGCAATAACATTGTGATGGGGGCACGAATGCAACATTTTTCGGTGAGCAATTAACAAGCAGTTGTGGTTTATTTCTCATCTAAGAAGCAAAGTAGTGCTTGTTTGCGTTTTTTGCGATAGTCGCCGATATTTAACCATTTCAAACTGTTTTGTGTGCACGTCAATATTTGATACGGAGCCTTTTATAAAAATTTGTAGCAAAAGTTTGAATTGGAACCGCATTGGTTGCAAGCGGTGGTTCCACTAGCGTTAAGCAAGTTTTGTGCTTTGTGCGCATGTCAACATTTATTATAGTACCAAAATTTGGAGCGAGGAAACCGCAGACATAAACCGTTGTTGACTGTTCAATCTGTGGCGCTAACGGAAAATACAAAAGGTCATCCCGTAAGCAGATTTTGTGAAAATATTGAGGAATAACAAAAAACAAAGTAACCGCATTATGTTGTGCATGTGCAAGTTTGTTGGAAGTAGTGTGTTTTTTGCACAAGTTTTGTGGCGTGGTTGTGCATCAACGTTGGTTTTAGAACAAAATTTAAGGGCAAGGAATTTTCCTTGCCCCAAATTTTTTCTTCAATTATTCAATTGGTGTAACGTTTGCGGCACGAAGTTTGCCGCTTGCCGCATCTTCGGTAACTTCAAACGAAACTTTTTGTCCGTCGGTCAGCGTTTTGTAGCCTTCCACTTGAATTGCAGAGAAATGAACGAAAATGTCGTCTCCGCCTTCGTCATTGGAAATAAATCCGTATCCTTTGCCTGCGTTAAACCATTTTACCGTACCAGTCATTATTGAGGTACCTCCAAATATATTTGTAACCGATATCAACGAACGAGTGAATTTGTCTAGACCAATTGTGTCAAAGCAAAATGAACACTTTCCAAACATCCATTACGCATCAATTATACCCATTTAATTTGCCAATGTCAACATTTATTTCTAAAAATAAACTCATTGGCAAATATTTCACTTTTGATTTAATTTTTGGGCAATTTTGCAACGCAAGCGCATATTTTTTTGCCTTCGGCAATAAATTTTGCCTCGTATTCTGTCACTATGTTTTCACGATTTTCCGAATGCAGGTCGTAAGTTACGTCCGACACTTCAAAACCGCAGTTTGCATATTGTTCCAAGGAAAACTCAAAAAATTCCCTGTCGTCGGTTTTTTGACGTATGGTTCCGCCATCAACCAGCAGTTTTTTGTATTTTTCCAAAAAAGATTTGTACGTCAAGCGTCGGTTTGCGTAACCTTTTTTTGGAAACGGGCAAGAAAAGTTCAAAATAATTTCCGAAATACAATGTTGCGGCAAAAAGTAGAGTAGGTTTTCCGCTGCACAGTTCAAAAACTTCAAGTTGTCCAAACCCTGTTTTTGCGCTTCTTCGCTACCAACCACAATAACGTTGGAAAGTTTTTCCACTGCCACGTAGTTGATATTGGGGTGCAGTTGCGCGCTTTTAATGGCAAAAGAACCTTTTCCGCAACCGATTTCCAAAACGATGGGGTTGCTGTTGCCGAATGCGCCGTGCACGTCAACCACAAAATTGCGTTGTTCGACGGGTGTGTCGTAAAAGTTTTGACTTTCCCGTGCCAAAAATATATCGGAGCATTGTTCCATGCGTTCGCCAAGATGTTTTTTGTGTCGCATTCTCATGTGAGTCACCTCGATGGATTCATTGTTTCAAGGTCGGCAATCCAAGCGTCGCAGCATGCGTCACTGGGCACACGCCAACCGTTTCTGGTAAGGTCTACGGTTCCTATTTTCACGCCGTCGGGCAAACACGAGCGTTTGAATTGTTGGGTGAAAAACCGCCAAATAAATTTCTTCAACCAAAAATAGATTGTTTGGTCGTCGTAGATGCCTTTGAAGGAAATTTTTGCCATTGCAAAAACTTTGGATGGCGAAAAACCTTTTCGAATAAGCATGTACAAAAAGTAGTCGTGCAAGCGATAGGGGCCTATCAAATCTTCCGTTACCTGTGTAATGTCGTCTTCTTTTGGGGGCAACAGTTCGGGGCTGATGGGGGTATCCAAAACGTCCAGTAAAATGCGCTTAACGTTGTCGGACGCACGGTTAGCCTCGTAGGCGATTAGTGCCCTAACAAGCGTTTTGGGCACCGACGAATTCACGCCGTACATGGACATGTGGTCGCCGTTGAAGGTTGCCCAACCAAGTGCCAATTCCGAAAGGTCTCCCGTGCCGATAACAAGGCCGTTTTCGGCATTTGCAACGTCCATAAGAACTTGCGTGCGTTCACGGGCCTGTGCGTTTTCGAATGTGACATCGGGTGTTACGCCGTCGTGACCGATATCTTTCAAGTGTTGCGTGACGGATGCGGTTATGTCAATTTTTTTGACAGTGGTGCCAAGCGCGTTTGCCAACGCAACGGAATTGTTCAAAGTGCGTTGAGTGGTGCCGAAGCAGGGCATCGTTATGGAAATAATGTCGCTTGCGTCACGGTTGAGCAAATCTAGCGCACGCTTGCAAACAAGCAGTGCAAGGGTACTGTCGCTACCGCCGGAAACGCCTATCACAAGCTTGGCACATTTTGTGTGTTCCAAACGTTTTTTCAATGCGTGCGATTGCAATTGAAGCACCGTTTCGCAACGGTCGGCAAGAATTTTCTTGTCAGCAGGAACGAAAGGCGAATTGTCGTAGCAGCGTGTGGGGGCATCGGTAACGTCCAAACTGAAATAGACGTTTTGGTAGCCGCTGTCGGAAAAGGTTCTGCACAGTTTGGCGCGTTCGTTTTGTATAAACTCAAAATCCGCTTCGGCAATGGCGTAACCTTCCTTGAACGGTTTGCTCTCGGCAAGAACAAGCCCGTTTTCGCAAATAATGTTGTGTGCGGAAAACACCACTTCGGACGTGGATTCTCCGTCGCCCGACGAGCAGTAGGCGTAAATTGCTCCGGCTTTTGCCGATTGTATTTCCACCATTTTTTTGCGGTATTCCGCCTTGGTGACAATTTCGTCGCTAGCCGAAAGGTTCAAAATCATGTTTGCGCCGGCTGTCGAGTGTTTGAATGAAGGTGATTCCGCCACCCAAATGTCTTCGCAAATTTCCACTGCAAAACGGATTTCCGAATGCACGCTGTCGGTGAAAATTAGTTTTGTGCCGAACGGCACTTTTTTGCCGAAGACGGTGACAGTGGTGTTTTCTTCCGGAGCAGGGGTGAACAATCTTTTCTCGAAAAATTCATTGTAGTTGGGTAGGTTGGTTTTGGGAACAATTCCCAAAACTTCTCCGTGGAAAACGACTGCCGCAACGTTAAACAGTTTTCCGGAATCGTCCGCAAGCGGAAGGCCCACGACAATCACGGAATTGATATTTTTCAGTTGTGTGCAAACGTAGTGCAATGCATCCAGTGCGGCGGTACGCAACGTCGATTGGAAAAACAAATCGCCGCAACTGTATGCCGTTATGCACAGTTCGGGGAACAAAATTATTTTTGCGCCGTCGGCAGCGGCCTTTTGCGCTTCATTCACAATGTTTTTTGCGTTGAAATTGCAATCGCCCACACGCACCTTGGGGGACACGCAGGCAATTTTTGCCAAACCGAAAAACTTGTTGGCCTCTTTTGCTTGTGGCTCAGCCGTTTCGTTCAACAAGTAGTCGGTGGAAACGTTCAATGCGCGGGCCAATTTGTTCAATTTGTCCGTTTTTATGTCCAAGAGTGCGCCGCTCATAATTTTGTTGACCGTGCCTAAACTGATTCCGGATCTTTCCGAAAGTTGTTTCAGCGTTATGGATTGATTTTTCTTGGCGGCGTTAAGTTTCTTCACTATTTCAACGGTATTCATAATTCTTTTACCTCTTCCACAATTTTACCACTTTTTAACTTTTTTACAAACTGTTTTGCGCACATTGGAAAAAATATATTCAATTTTGTTTTCATTTTTGGTAAAAATTGTTTTGATAATTCATTTTTATGGCAAAATGGGGCAGAAATTGGGTATTTCTTGCTGCAAATGGTTTATGTGTGTCACAATTCTAAAAAAAATGATAGTAATTTTTGGTCAATGATTAAAAAACTATTGAAAAAACACAAAAAATATGTTATAGTACCATTGCTACACAAAACTTAATAGTGAACAATACGAAACGGCAGAAGGTAAGTTTTTTTGCCTATTTCGACATACTGTTATTAGAATTTGAAAACAATGCAAATTCCAACTAAGCAGTATGCCGGTTTTCTTGCTATTGTTCAGTTTTGTGTAGCGACAATTGGGGTTTGCGTTTTTTATGCGTCAACTCTGGTTGGCGCATTTTTTATTTGTGGAACCTCATAATGCACTTTGTATTTTTCGCGAAAATCATGAAATTATTTACTTGGTAAGGAGAATTGATTATGAAAAAGTTAACCTAAATAATTTAGCATTTTATTTTTATCTGTGGCAACGTAAACATGAACAACAATACAAGTGGAGCACAAAAGCCAATTAAACGATGTGGCTCAAATTTTAAAACTAAAGGAGAATAGTTATGAATTCTAATTTTTATATGCACAGTTCTGATAAAAAGGCATTGCTGGCTTTGAAAGCTGTGCCTGGTTTTGATCAATTATTGAAAGCATTTATGAAATTCTGGAATGAAAAGATTGATCGGGTTTTTAATATGGCAACAAATCTTAGACTGAGCGAAAATCAACTATCTAAATATTATGAGATGTTGCCTCCTATTTGTGAAAAATTAGGTATAGATGTACCGGAATTATACCTGAATAGCTCTGTTGATGCAAATGCGTGGACTGGTGGCGATACAAAACCATATATAGTTATTACGAAGGGCTTACTGGAAACACTTCCGGACGAACTCATACCGAGCGTTTTGGCACACGAATGTGGTCATATTGCTTGTCACCATTGTTTATATACCACAATGGCACACATTATTCTTTATGGCGCTGAACGTCTTCCGTTTGTAGGTTTAATAATGCCATCTATAAAGCTTGCTTTTGCATATTGGATGCGTTGCAGTGAATTGTCAGCAGACCGTGCTGCTGCAATTTGTGACGGTACAGCGGATAAAGTTATAAAAACTTGTATGTATTTTGCAGGATATGACAAAGATATTGCGACGGAAGCCAATGTGGAGGAGTTTTTAAAACAAGCATTGGATTACAGAGAAATGATAAAAAACAATAAAATAAATAGGGCAGGGGAATTCTTGCAATTTGGGTATGAGGATCATCCATTAAATGCTGTTAGAGCACTTGAATGTAAAGAATGGGCTGAAACAGAAAAATTTTCAAAGATTGCCGAATATGCAATCAAAAATAATACCGTTTTGTTGGGCGAATATTTGCAAGAAGTTCCCATGCCGGAAACATCTAGGTACTATATTGGAAAAAACATATCAGAAGTTTTTGCAACTATACAAGAAATGGGCTTTAAAAATGTGAAAAAAGTTAAAGTTACACAAAAAGGTATTTTAGTTAAAAATGGTCAAGTGATAAATATTCGTATTAACGGAAAAGACGGGTTTGATATGTGCGAATGGTATAATA
>CAZADD010000041.1:0-11465 GCA_964483825.1 uncultured Oscillospiraceae bacterium | reverse complement strand
CCGCTCGACCATCTCTCCAAGGGTGCAACGGCTTGTTCCGTTGCTATGGAAATATACCATATTTTTTGCATAAAGTCAAACGTTATTGCGCATTTTTTGCAGCAGACGGATACTTTTCTTGCAAAAGATTTGTTCCGTCGGTTATTGGGCGCACAAATTTTTGATATTGACAGCAATTTTATTATTCGATAGTTCTGCTAGCATGGTTGTTGGGGAGTTTCTTGGCAAAACTGTTCGCACAATGCAATTTTTTAATAGTTTTTGCAATTAACTATTGACTTTTCGGGCAGACGGGCACTTTTTTGTTTTTGTCGCACGCCGCAGGTCAAATTGCAAATTATTTTGGTTTTTGCGGCTTACCGTTGTTAAAAAATCTTTTTTAAGTCGCTTAGGTTATCAATTGCAAAATCGGCGTAGCCTTTGCCCAGCGAAACGTTTTGTTTTGCCGATATTCCCTTGCGAATCCACACCGTTTGCATGCCCAGCGACTTTGCCGGAATCATGTCGTTATCCAGCCTGTCGCCAACCATCACGGCATCGTCCGCAGTACATTGCGCCAATTCAAACGCCTTTTCAAAAATTTTCGGGTTCGGTTTGGTCACGCCCAACTCTGCCGAAGAAGCTATCACGTCGAAGTAGTGCAGTAAGCCCCAGTTTTGCAAGCGCTGTTCCGTTCCGAACGGCTGGTTGGCAATAACGCCCAACTTGTAGCCTTTGCTTTTCAAATATTCAAGCGTTTCTGCGGAATCTTCAAACGGCGCTTCGTCTTCGGAATGCCACGGCGTTTTTGTAAGATTGAAAAAATTTATCGCCGCCAAATTTCCGTCCGCACCCGTTTGCGCCAACTCTGTGCGCTTTTCTTCAAACATTTCCCGTGTAACTCCGCTGCCGGGCAATATGTCGCGAAGACGGTGTTCCAACGCTTCCGTTTCGTCAACCAACGTCGAGCCCACGTCTAGAAAAATCCATTTTTTCATATTTGTCCTCTTTAAAGTGTTTATCGAAGAACAATTGCCTGTTTTTTTAATCAAAGTAACTCAATTTTTGCTTTTATCAGTGCAATGGGACACTTAAGCGTGTATTCTTCCATGAATCGTGCTCCCAAGTAAGCATCGCGAGCATAAAATTTAATAGCATCGACATAGGTGCTTTTTTCCTCTTCTGAAAGTTCTCCATCATAAATTATTTCAGCAAAACAGTCGAATTGTGTACACTTGTCCAACGCTTGACAAACGGTAAATGAAACATTCTTACCTATTTTCTTGCCGTATTTGCGCAATGCTGCAATTTTTTTAGGAAATTCATCAAGGTTCATGTCGTGCCAATCGCCATTTATAATGTTGTTTCTGTAAAGTTTTATAAGTACTGTATTTTTCATGTTTGTTGCTTTTTTCATTGTTCAACCACCTTGTATCGTTTTTGTCGGGCAGGCTGTGAGAGATGTCTCAAATGCGTTGCTGCCCTTAAAATTGCTTGATTAATTTTTGCATAATATTTGACAATTTTAACTGTAGACATTATACAACAAAAAAATCGCCGTTGCAACAGCGATTTTTTTGTTGGAAATTTGGCGTGATTTGGAAACTAACTGTTTGGGTGATGCTGCAAAATGAAACGAAGTGTGAAAAATTGCATCTGTAATAAACCGTTGTGCACAAAAAGCGAAGAAACTTCCCTTTTTGTGCGTTACTCGGATAACTCACACAAGTTGAAAGTTCTTCGCTTTGTTGTTTCGTTGCAAGTCTTGTTTGTTGCAACTTCTTTGCAAAATTATTTATTAGTTGATGTGGCAATAGGAATTTTGCTAAATATCCAGAACGAGCTTGATGTGCAAGTTTTAGTTTGTCTTGTTTTCCGCAAGGGTGCGTGCAAGAAACGCCTTTGTGCGGTCTTCTTTGGGGTTTGTGAATATTTCGCTTGGTGTGCCTTCTTCCACGATAACGCCGTTATCCATAAACACAACTTTGTTGGCCACGTCACGGGCAAAAGCCATTTCGTGCGTGACGACAATCATCGTCAATCCCGTTTGAGCAAGTTCTTTCATCACGTTCAACACTTCGCCTACCATTTCGGGGTCCAGTGCGGAAGTGGGTTCGTCAAACAGTATCACTTCCGGCGACATTGCCAACGCACGTGCAATGGCTACACGCTGTTTTTGTCCGCCGGAAAGTTGTTTGGGTTTTGCATTGACGTAGGCACTCATTCCAACCAGTTCCAAATATTTCATTGCAACTGCGGTGGCCTCGTCCTTTTTCATTTTCAGCACTTTTCTTGGCCCAATCGTGCAGTTAGACAGCACCGAAAGGTTGTTAAAAAGGTTGAAAGACTGAAACACCATCGTGACTTTTTCGCGGTACTTGGGTGCGCTTTTGGTGTTGGTTATGTTTTCGCCGTGGAAGTAAATTTTCCCCGAAGTGGGCGTTTCAAACAAATTTATGCAACGCAGCAGTGTGGATTTTCCGCTTCCGGAAGAGCCGATAATGCAAGTAACGTCCCCTTTGTGAACGTCAAAATCCACGTCCGTCAACACAACGTGTTCGCCAAAAGTTTTGCCAAGATGCCTGATGGCTATCACGGCGTGATTGTCGCCTTCTGTGTGGTGCAAAGTTTGTTCCGTCAAAGTTGTTTGCGTTGTGTTTGACATCAGTCGTTACCTCCCATGCTGTCACGTTGTCTCAAAATAGAGTTGGTGTCCATGTTTTGCGAACCCATAATTTTGTAGTCTTTTTTGCCGTCCATTGTCTTTTCCGCAAGGCGCAAAAGGCGTGTGATAGCAAAAGTCAAAACAAAGTAGATGGCTGCAACCACCAAATAGGTTTCGAATATTGCATAGGTGTTAAGAGCAATGTCCTTGCCGTAGAAGAACAGTTCGGTGAACCCGATAACGTTCAAAACGGAAGTGTCTTTAACGTTGATGACAAATTCGTTTGCCACACTGGGCATAATGTTGCGCAGCGATTGCGGAAGTATAATGTTCAACATGGTTTGAGAGTGCGTCATTCCTATCGCTTGTGCCCCCTCGAACTGTCCTTTATCTATCGAAATGATGCCGCCCCGCACAATTTCCGCCATGTAGGCACCTGTGTTGATGGAAACGATGATAAGTCCGGCCAAAGTGACGTTCATGGTGTCGCCGCCGTTAAGCAGTGCAAATCCCCAAAAGATAACCATTGCTTGAACCATCATCGGCGTTCCGCGGAACACTTCGATATATACCGAAAGTATTGCGTCACCAACCTTTTTCAGCACTTTAAGCGTTTTGTTGTGCGGTTGGTCCATCGTGCGGTAGGTTCCAATCAACAAGCCGATAAGCAACCCCACAACGGTGCCGACAATGGCCACCAAAAGTGTGTAGCCAACACCTTTCAAAATGGAAGGGTAGTATTTAGCAAGTATGTTGCCGATTCTTGTGAAGAAATTGGATTGTTGCGAGGAATTATCCGTGGAATACTTCGCTGCCTCTTGCATCATTGCCAAACGGTCTTCCGCAGAAATGGAATTCAGCACGTTGTTGATGGCTGCTTTGTCGGCATAGCCGTATTTCATGCCAATGGCTATTTGTATGTCTTCTTTGCTTGCGGTAAAGCCCGTAAAGTTGTTTTCTAGTGGAATGTACTTCAATCCTTTGTTGGCGGCACAGTCGGCAATGGCTCCCGGTTCTTCGGCAACGTAGCCGTCGATGGTTTTTGCAAGTAGTGCACTTGTCATCACAGGGAAAGATTCCATCGGCGTTTGTGCAATTATGCCGTGTTCGGTTCCTTGCGCTTGCAGTGCGTCGTCGTGAAAAGTTCCCTGTTGTGCGGCAATTTTTGCACCGTCAAAGTCGTCCAGACAGGTTGCGTTTGCGTAGTTTCCGTCCTCACGCACAACTATAACAAGGTTGCTTTCGTAATACGCTTCGGAAAAATCTATCGATTCACGACGTTCGTCCGTGGGGCTCATGCCTGCTATAATAAGGTCCAGCGTTCCCGCCTTAACTGCCGGCACAAGGGCATCCCATTCCATTTTTTTGATGACCAACTCTTTGCCCAGTTCTTCGGCAATGCGTTTTGCAATGGACACGTCGTAGCCGTTTGCGTATCCGTCGGCGTTGGATATTTTCACTGCGCCGTTTGCGTCTGTCGTTTGGGTGAAGTTGAAAGGAATGTAGTTGCATTCCAACCCCACAACCAAGGTGTTTTCATCGTTTTCGTTGCATGCGGCAAATGCGGCAACGCAACCTAGCAAAACAGCCGAAATCAAAATTGCGGCAATTATTTTGCGCCTGTTTTTCATCTTTTTCTCCTTTGTCGTTTTTTTAGGACTGCGGATAAAAAAATCCGCAATGCTAACAACATTGCGGACTGAAAAAATACCACTCAATGTCGATAGCTCTCCACCTTGCGGTGACAGTACAACGCATATTTTGCGTTGTCCCAAGAATATCCGTTCCGAACCGAACAAGATAATCTTTCGGCGAGTTTTCCTTTACCACCGTAACGAAGTTCGCGTTAACGGCTTGTCTTAAAACTCGCGCCTCTATCCTTTTGACTAGCAAAGTGTACCATTTTCTTTTCGAATCGTCCAGTAATTGCAACGCAAATTTTCATATTTTTTGAAATTTGTGTCAAAACGGTGCGTTTTTGCATGAAAACGGAAGAAATTTTGCCTACAAAAGTCATTTTGAAGTGTGTTGACGGTAAGCGTTCGAAGCGTTGCAGTGCCGCCACGTTTTTGCAAGTTTGGCAAGCGTTTTCGTGCGAAAAACACGGCAAAATACCGCAAAAAATGCAATTTTCGAAAAGTTGCATATTGACAAACGGTTGTTGGTAATGTAAAATAACAAATAGTATAATAAGGGTGGTATGCAATGGACGAAGTAAGGATTATCGAAATCAAAAAAAGCGTGTTCGAAGATAACGATCGAGACGCAGATAAATTGCGTGCGGAGTTGAAGAAAAAAGGCGTTTTTCTACTCAATTTGATGTCTTCCCCCGGTAGCGGAAAGACGACTACACTAGTGGGCACGATAAACGCACTGAAAGAAAAAATAAAAATTGCCGTCATGGAAGCGGATATCGATTCCGACGTGGACGCTATCAAAATAAAAAATGCTACAGGCGTTCAATCGGTGCAGTTGCACACGGGCGGAATGTGCCATTTGGATGCCGAAATGACGCGTCAAGGATTGGACGGATTGGATTTGAACAACGTCGATCTCGTTATTTTGGAAAACGTCGGCAACTTGGTGTGCCCTGCGGAATTCGACACGGGTGCAAGCAAGAATTGCATGATACTTTCCGTGCCGGAAGGACACGACAAGCCGCTTAAATATCCTTTGATGTTTTCCGTTTGCGACTTGGTGCTTGTCAACAAAATGGACGTTGCGCCTTATTTCGATTTTGATTTGGCCAAATGCACGGAATACGTGAAAATGAGAAACCCCAACGCGGAAATTATTCCCATTTGTGCAAAAAGCGGTGAGGGACTGGATAAATTTGCACAGTGGATTTTGAAAAACATTGAACAATGGAGGAAAAACTGATGCCAGAAATGAGCAAAAAATTCACGCCGGCACACATGTACGATACTAACCCCAACCCCAAATTGTTGAAGTTGGTAAGGCGTATAACCGACAGATTGCCCGGAAAATTGAAGGGCATAACGGCACAAGATCCCGAATATTGGGGCTTTGCTTGCTTGTTCGAAGACGAATTCACCCCCGAACAACGTGATTTATCGTTGGACTTGCTGTTGAAAATGAAGGTTCGCCAAAAGTACAACTACGTCGAGTTGAAAGAACTTTCCGGTTATGACACGGAAACTTTCGATCCTTTGATGGACATGTTGTCCTACTACGGATTGGTAGAGTACGACTACGGCGACAAATACACCAAGGACGGTCCGTTGCCCGACGTTTCTCGCAACCGTGAAGACCGCAACTACTGGATTCCCGTGTTCGTGCCCGGTTCTGCCGAGTACACCAACATGAACACCAAACTTATGGATAAACATCCGGAATTGGCAATGTTTTTCGAGCGCATGACCTTTTTGCCTTTGGAAAAAGTCACGGCCATGGTTCCGCCGGGAGGTGCCGGCATAGGTATGCACGTTATCCCCGTGGAAAAAGCTATTTCCATGGAAAACACGACGATGGATATCGAGCACATTTCCTATTGGCTGAAAAAGTACGAAGGGCACTTGGGCGCATCCATTTGTTCCTGCCGCTACGGTAGAAAGCAACTTGACGAAGGCTGTGCCGACGACTACCAAGATTGGTGCATAGGCGTTGGCGACATGGCCGACTACTGTTTGGAATCGGGCAGAGGTCGTTCCATCACCTACGAAGAAGCAATGGCTATTTTGAAGCGTGCCGAAGACAACGGTTTCGTTCACCAAGTAACAAACATCGACGGCGAAGACAAAATATTTGCCATTTGCAACTGCAACGTTAAAATTTGTAACGCACTCAGAACCTCACAACTGTTCAACACTCCAAATATGTCCGCTTCTGCCTACCGTGCTCACGTGGACAAGGAAAAATGCGTCGCATGCGGAGCGTGTGTGGAATATTGCCCCGCAGGTGCGTTGAAACTGGGCCAAAAACTTTGCAAAGCCGACGGCACCGAACAAAAGTATTTCAAACAACCGTTGCCCGATCATTTTGCGTGGGGCCAACACATGTGGGACGAAGACTACCGTGACAAGAACAGAATCAACTGTCACGATACGGGCACTTCGCCGTGCAAAACGGCTTGTCCTGCTCATATTGCCGTTCAAGGTTATTTGAAAAAGGCATCGCAAGGCAAGTACAAGGAAGCGCTTGCTATCATCAAGAAAGAAAATCCGTTCCCTGCTGTTTGCGGCAGAGTTTGCAACCGCCGTTGCGAAGACGCTTGCACTCGCGGAGCAGTCGACCAAGCCGTTGCAATCGACGCAGTGAAAAAGTTTGTTGCCGAACAAGATTTGCACGACGAACACAGATACGTTCCGGAAATTGTCGTTGCCTCCAACGTCGGCAGATGGAAAGAAAAAATTGCCGTTATCGGCGGTGGTCCGGCAGGTTTGTCCTGTGCGTTCTACTTGGCACAAATGGGATATTATCCCACCGTGTTCGAAAAGAACCCAAAACCGGGCGGAATGCTTACCTACGGAATTCCTTCCTACAAGTTGGAAAAAGACGTTATCGATGCCGAAATCGACGTTATGCGCGAAATGGGCGTGGAAATCAAATGCGGCGTGGAAGTGGGCAAGGATATCACAATCCAACAACTCCGTGAGGAAGGTTACAAAGCGTTTTACGTTGCAATCGGTTGCCAAGGCGGCAAAAAAGTTAACGTTGCCGGTTGCGATGCCGACGGAGTTACAACGGCAGTGGACTTTTTGAAAGTTGCCAACTGCGGCGGTTATTCGGTAAGCGGCAAAACCGTGGTTATCGGCGGCGGCAACGTGGCAATCGATGCGGCAAGAGTTTCGGCTCGTTCGGGCGCGGCGGAAGTTCAAATGTTCTGCTTGGAAGACGTGGACCACATGCCTGCATCCGACGAAGAAGTTTGCGAAGCAAAAGAAGACGGTGTCGTTGTCAACTGCGGTTGGGGGCCGAAAGAAATTCTCACCGAAAACGGCAAGGCCGTTGCGGTGGTGTTCAAAAGATGTCTTTCCACCTTGGATAGCGACGGAAAATTCAATCCCGTCTACGACGAGGACGAAACTGCTACCGTCAAGTGCGACAACGTTATTTTTGCCGTAGGGCAAACTGTCGAGTGGGGCAACCTGCTTTCGGGCAGCAAGGTGGAACTCAACCACAACTATCCCGTTGCCGACACTTTGACTTATCAAACGGCACAGGAAGACGTGTTTGTGGGTGGCGACGTGTTCACCGGACCGAAATTTGCCATCGATGCAATTGCTCAAGGTCACGAAGCGGCAGAATCTTTGCACCGTTTCGTTCAACACGGCCACATGACAATCGGACGCAACAGACGCGAATTCATTCAAATTAATACCGACGACGTGCTTGTTGAAAGTTACGACAACTCTTCACGTCAAGAAGCCGGCACCGATGCAAACGTAACGTCAAAATTCAAGGATGCACACAACACTCTCACCGAAGAACAAGTCAAAATCGAAACGGCAAGATGTCTCGGTTGCGGCGTGACGGTAGTGGACCCCAACAGATGTATCGGTTGCGGTATTTGCACAACCAAGTGCAAGTTCGACGCCATCACTTTGCACCGTGATCACCCCGAAGCATCCACAATGCGTGTTGCCGAAGATAAGTTCAAGTACATTCTTCCCTATGCCGCAAAGCGTGCCGTGAAAATTTTGTTTGCCAAGAAGGACAAGGAACAAAAAGCCTACGTTCGCAAAAGAAAGAAAGAATTCAAAAAGGAAGAAAACTGATGCACGAACTGGGCGTTGTGTTTCATTGCATAAAGCAAATCAACGAAATTGCTGCCGAAAACAACGTGAAACGGATAAATTCCGTCACGGTGGAAATAGGTGAAGTTTCAACGGTTATTCCCTACTACTTCGAAGACTGTTGGAAATGGGCTGTTAAAAGGGAAACGGTGTTAAAGGATTCCGTTTTGCACATCGAAAAAATCGATGCCGTCACGCACTGTGAAAACTGCAAAAAAGACTATCCCACCGTGGCGCACGGCAAAATTTGCCCGCATTGCGGTAGCGAAAACACCTACTTGTTGCAAGGAAACGAAATTTTGATAAAACAAATAGAGGCGGTTGACGAATAAGCCTCAAAAGCCTGCAAAACTAAGCGTTTTGCAGGCTTTTTTGCTTTATATCAAAATTGTGGGTAAAAGAAATTGTTACTTCAATGTAAAATAGTTGGTTTTAGCTATTTTGTGAGGTTACTTGTAGGATAGTTTTCGTTAGCATGAATAACTTTTTTTGCATTCCCAAACTTTTTTTGTGCGATTTGAGGAACAGTCGGTCGAGCACAGTGGGGAATTGAAAAGTCAACGGTTAATTGCAAAAAATATAAAAAGATTGTGTTAGAAAACAAAATTGCCGCTCATATCAAAAATTTTGTATGGCAGGATAACCGACGAAACTGCTTTTTTCGCAATTCGTTGACAAAGTCAGTGCGCATGTGTGGAATTGTGTTTTTTTTACATTATTGTAGACAACAAATTTTGTTGTGTGGTATAATAATTCCGTGAATTATTTTCAAACAGGCTGGCACAGTCAGCCACACGAGGTTATCAATGGAAAAAATGAAAGTTTTGGAAGTGTTGGATTCCTACTATCCGAATTTTGACGGTCCTTGTCTCGTTATCACAAGTTATGCAAAATCCTTTTTGAAAATGGATGGGGTAGACGTTAAAATTGCCGTTCCCAAGTCTCCGAAGTACAAGGATAACCAGCCATTCGAAGTGAGAAGGGTGTCGTCAATTCCTGCACCGGACGGTTACCGTTGTGCATTGCCCGCATTCGACGGCAAAATCAAACAGTTTTTGAAAGAGAACAAGTTCGATATCATACACGTGCATTCGCCCTTCACAATGTGCAGTTATTTCACCAAATACGGCAAAAAGCACGGCATCCCCGTCATCTACACGTTCCACACAAAATATCACGAGGATTTCGAAAGAACGCTAAAATTGAAGTCCATGCAAAAATTCATGATGCGCTACATCATGAAAAACATCAACCGTGCCGACTACGTGTGGACGGTCAGTGACGGTGCGGCCGATTGCCTCAGAGAATACGGCTACAAGAAAGATATACAGGTTATCCGAAACGGCACCGACTTGACCTATCCCGAAAACTGCGAAGAGCTTATGGAAAAGGTCAACGCCGCCTATAATATCCAATCGAACGAAACGGTGTTTTTGTCCGTTGGTAGAATAGTGGCAAACAAAAAGTTGCAATTGGCGTTAAACGCACTGAAAATTGTTGCCGACAAGGGCGTGAAGTTCAAGTATTTGATAGTGGGCTCCGGCAGTTACGAAGACGAGCTAAAACAAATGGTGCAAAACCTTAATTTGCAAGACTACGTCGTGTTTACCGGTAAAATTATGGATAGGCAGTTATTGGCTGCGCACTACCTAAGGTCCGATTTGTTTGTTTTTGCATCCACGTTCGATACGGCAAGCCTTGCACCTATCGAGGCTGCGGCTTTGAAATTGCCAACTATCATGAACAAGGGATGTTCCACTGCTGAAATAATCACCGATAACGTTAACGGGTACTTGGTGGAAGAATCTGCGGAAGCATGGGCGGATAGAATTGTGGAAATAGTATCCGATAAAGACAAGCTTGCTGCAATGAAAGAAAAAACCTACGAACAAGTGTACAGAACGTGGGATTCCGTTGCCGAAGAAGTGGTTGAAGAATATCGAAAGATTTTGCAAAAAGAGGTTGAATGATGAAATACGATTATTTGATAGTTGGTGCAGGGCTGTTCGGTGCCACTTTTGCCCACGAAATGACAAAGTGCGGTAAAAAATGTTTAGTGATAGATAAACGTCCGCACATTGGCGGCAACGTCTACACGGAAAACGTTCGCGGCATCAACGTTCACAAGTACGGTGCACACATTTTTCACACTTCCGATAAGGCCACGTGGGACTACGTCAACGAGTTTGCCGAGTTCAACAACTACGTCAATTCTCCCGTTGCAATCTACCGTGACGAATTGTACAATTTGCCTTTCAATATGAACACGTTTTCCAAAATGTGGAATATTCAAAAGCCGGAAGAAGCACAAAAAATAATTGCCGAACAAATAAAGGATTTGGATATCGCTGAACCCCGAAACTTGGAAGAACAGGCACTGAAACTTGTCGGCCGTGACGTGTACGAAAAACTTATCAAAGGCTACACGGAAAAACAATGGGGCAGAAAGTGTACGGAATTGCCGGCATTTATCATCAAAAGGCTACCGCTCAGGTGGACTTACGACAACAACTATTTCAACGATAGGTATCAAGGCATTCCCGTTGGCGGCTACACACAGATAGTGGAAAAAATGCTTGCAGGTTGCACCGTGGTGACGGGAAAGGACTACAAAGATTTTGTCGCACACACTGCCGATACCTTCGACAAGGTGTTGTACACCGGCATGATCGACGAATTTTTTGATTTCAAGTTGGGAAACTTGGAATACCGTTCCGTTCGGTTCGAAACGGAGTATTTGGACGAAGATAATTTCCAAGGCAACGCCGTGGTTAACTACACGGGGACGGAAGTGCCCTACACCAGAATAATCGAGCACAAGCATTTCGAATTCAACAAGTGTCACGGCACGGTTGTATCCAAGGAATATTCTGCCGAGTGGCACAAGGGCATCGAGCCGTACTATCCCGTCAACAACGACAAAAACAACCAACTTTATTCCGACTACAAAAAACTGGCGGAAACTTGTCCAAACGTTATTTTTGGCGGAAGGTTGGGCGACTACAAGTACTACGATATGGACAAAACCGTCGAAAACGCATTGAAATTGGCTCACGACGAGTTGG
>CAZADD010000040.1:0-11473 GCA_964483825.1 uncultured Oscillospiraceae bacterium | reverse complement strand
AAAAGGAGAAAACTATTATGAAATTTGTATGTTCTGTTTGCGGTTACGTTCACGAAGGCGACGAAGCGCCTGCTTTTTGCCCTCAATGCAAGGCACCCAAGGAAAAGTTTGTTGCTCAAACCAGCGAAATGAGCTGGGCTGCCGAACACGTCGTGGGCGTTGCACAAGGCGTTCCCCAAGATATCCTCGATGATCTTCGTGCCAACTTCAACGGCGAATGCACCGAAGTGGGCATGTATTTGGCAATGGCAAGAGTGGCTCACCGTGAAGGTTATCCCGAAATCGGTTTGTATTGGGAAAAGGCTGCTTTCGAAGAAGCAGAACACGCAGCAAAGTTTGCCGAATTGTTGGGCGAAGTTGTAACGGATAGCACCGCAAAGAACCTTCAAATGCGCATCGAAGCGGAAAACGGCGCAACACTTGGCAAAACCGATCTTGCAAAACGCGCAAAGGCACTGAATTTGGATGCCATCCACGATACGGTTCACGAAATGGCTCGTGACGAAGCTCGCCACGGAAAGGCATTCCAAGGTTTGTACAACCGTTACTTCAAAAAGTAAAAAACTAGGTGCACAAAGGTAACGCAGTTGTTGAATGGCAACAACCGGTGCCGAAAAAAAACTTTTAGCATTTTGTCGTTAACACTAAAAGTGGTGCAAGAAACAACACAATTGTACTGAAAATGAGTTCGATGTGATATCGGGCTCATTTTTTTGTTTTGGTGAATTGATTTTTTTTGATGCCGTGCTAAACGTTGCCGTGCAAGAAGTTTTGTTGCAACGCAAAATTGCTTGAAACAGTAATTTTTTTTGTTTGTGTTGAGGTTTCGTGTTGAAGTTTTGTCCGTAGCTTCTATCATATTATATAGCAGTCTTTTTTGTGCCGTTGCAACCGTTGGGGCAAATTGCTGCTAACTATTGTTTCGACACAACTTTGCAATTGGTAAAATGTAAGAAAATCTATTTTTTGCGGCGTGTTTTCGAAAAACAAACATAATTCATCAAAATATTTTTGCAACAACCGTTCAATAATAAAATTTTCAACACAAATTGGCATTTGCAAGCTGAAATTTTGTCCGTTTGCAATTTTTGGCACCTGTGCGGCCGCAACAAACTACCACTTGCAACACTGCAAATTTTGTTGTATAATGTAGAAGTGAAAATAAGCGTTGCGGCGTTGTCCGCAGGAGAAACGTTATGGCAATTTTCGGAAAAAAGCAAAACAATTGCAACAAATACAAGTTGGGGCTTGCACTTTCGGGCGGCGGCACAAAAGGTATTGCGCACATTGGCGTGTTCAAGGCGTTCGAAGAAGCCGGTATCAAGTTTTCGTGCGTTGCCGGCACAAGCGCGGGAAGTATTTTCGGCGCACTGTACTGCAAACAAATTCCGTGGCAAGATATGCTTGCCGAAACAAAAAAAGTCACACGCAAGGATATTATCGACAAACCTTTCATTTTGGGGTCCGATTCCCAAAACATCGCCAACGTGGCAACACGGCTTTTGGGCGAAACCACTTTTCAGCAGTTGGCGATTCCTTTTTCCGCCGTTGCCGTGGATATTTCCAGTGGCAACGAAGTGGTGTTGAACAGCGGAGACGTTGCAACTGCCGTTGCGGCAAGCAGTGCTGTGCCGGCGTTGTTCACGCCCGTCCGCAAAGACGACATGATTTTGGTTGATGGCGGCTTGCTGAACAATATGCCTGCCGACGTATGCCGCAGAATGGGTGCGGATATCGTTGTTTCGGTAGACTTAAACCACACGCGCGGCAGCGGAACAACCTCTTTGCATTTGCCGGATATTTTGATGGCCACGTGGTCGATAACAACAAAATCCACCGTCTACAAAGGCGAACTCAACAGCGACGTGATCATCACTCCGGAACTTTCAATCTACAAAAACACTCGGTTGGATTTTGTTGACGAAATGTTCGAAGAAGGCTACCGTGCCGCAATGGAAAAAATGCCGCAAATAACGGAACTGCTCAAAACAAAATTCTAGGGGGCGAACAATGACTATTCGTAGCAAAAAAACGGTAACGTTATTGATAATTTTGGCATTGTTTGCAATTTTTGCGCTTGCGGCATGCAACCAAACCTTTACCGTCAAATTCAACTGGAACTACGACGGTGCCGAACCGATTGCTCAAACCGTTATCAAGGGGACGGCACTTGAATTTCCCGAAACTGTCCGTCGTGAAGGGTACTTGTTCGACGGTTGGTACACCGATAGACAGTGTACCGTGAAGGCGGCGGATAATATCGTTGCTGATGAGGCGATATCGCGCATTTACTACGCAAAATGGATAGCGTTGCCTAAATCGCTGGCAGCTGAGCAAAGCAAGCAAGCAGTTGTTGGGTGCGCATTTACGGTGGACGACGTTTCCGTTAGCGTCACCTACTGGGACGGCAACACAAAGCAGCTTAATTCTTCGGAATTTTCCGTTGAAGGGTTAGATTCCGTCACGCAAACTGTCGGCGAAAAGCAAATTTCAATTTCCTACACGGAAAACGACCGCACTGTAACAACACCGTTGACTGTCAACGTGCTGCCCGTCATGGTGGAAAGTATCGTTGCGGAGTACTGTGGCAGCGACCTTGTTGTGGGTGACGGTTTGGATGCGAACGATTTCGATGTTGTTGCCATCTACAATAACGGCAAAGAAGAACCCGTCACGGATTTTGAAATTATCGGTTACGATGCCAACACAAGCGGCAAACAAACAGTCACAATCAGCTACGACGGCAAAACCGCACAAGTTACGGTTACCGTGCAGCCTATAATGCTGGATTATATCCTTGCCGAGTTCAAGGATGATGCGCAAGTTTATTGGGGACACCAAGTCACCAAGGAAATGTTCGCCGTTACAGCCGTGTACAACAACGGTAAGGAAGAAATCGTCACGGATTTTGCAATTTCAGGCTATGATATTGACGTTTGGACGAACCAAACGGTAACAATCACCTATCAAGGCAAAACAACGAAGGCGGACGTGTATCTCCTTCCCAAAACTGTTGAATCTTTGCATGTAACGGTGGACGAAAGCGTCACAATCTACTGCGGCGACGAGTTATCCAAGTCAATTTTCACAGTCGTTGCCGTCTACGATAACGGCGACGAAAAAACCGTCACAAATTTTGAAGTTTTTGACTACGACGCTACCGTCAGCGGCGAACAAACTGTTACGATAACTTTCGGTGGCCAAACGGCGGAAGTAAAAGTAACGGTGACGGCATTGTCGCTTGTTTACGTTTCCGCAACCTACAACGGTGCTGTGGTATTGGGCGAACAAATTGATTTGGCCAAACTAACAGTCACGGCAACCTACAACAACGGTTCCACCAAGCAAATTGAAACTTACAACACAAGCGCTGTCGATACTTCCACGGTGGGCACCAAAACGCTGGAAATTTCCTACACGGAAAACGGCGTGACGGAAACTTGTGAAGTGCAAATAACCGTTAACGAAAGCGGCGTTATTGCAAACGGCAACTTGTCCATTCACTTTTTGGAACTTGGCAACCAGTACACAGGCGACAGCGTCTACATCAAGGCCGGCGATACTGACATTTTGATTGATGCAGGAAGCCGCAAGGACAGTGCAAAAACAATTGGGAATTACGTCAATCAATATTGCACCGACGGCGTGTTGGAATATGTCATTGCAACGCACGCCCACCAAGACCATATTGCAGGCTTTGTTGGAACAAGCAGCGCAAAAGGCATTTTTGAACGCTACGAATGCAAAAACATAATTGAATTTGCACTGACCGATGCCACAAGCGGCATCTACAAAAAGTACTGTGATGCCCGTGACAAGGAAGTTGCCGCAGGCGCAAATTGCTACACGGCGATGGATTGCATTAACAACGCTAACGGTGCACAAAAGGTATACAACTTGACGGAAGATGGCAGTATCACCATGGAAGTGCTGTATCAAAAGTTCTACGACAACAAGGCCAGCAACGAAAACGACTATTCCGTGTGCGTGCTTATTTCGCAAGGTTCCAACCGCTACTTGTTCACCGGCGATTTGGAAGAGGCAGGCGAAGCGTCACTCGTGGAAAGCAACCCGAATTTACCGGAAGTGGTGCTGTTCAAGGGCGGACATCACGGCAGTTATACGTCGTCTAGCGACAAATTGCTATCTAAAATAAAACCCGAATACGTGTGCGTGTGTTGTTGCGCAGGTACAACGGAATATACCAAAGGCGTTCCTGGTCCTCACACTTTCCCTGCGCAAGAATTTGTCGATAGAGTTGCAAAGTACACCGACAAAGTCTACATCACAACGCTTGCCGTGTTAAGCGACAGCGGGAAACTCACTGGTTACACGTCCATGAACGGTAATATCGTGTTCAGTTGTAACTACGGTGAAATTTCTTTGAATTGTTCCAACAACAACACCAAATTGAAAGATACCGACTGGTTCAAAAACAACCGAACTTGCCCCAAGGAGTGGCAAAGCGACGAATAAAAAAGGCTGGCGGCAAAATGAAAAATATTGCCGCAAACAGGCAACACACGCCAATCAAAACGGTTGGGCAGTTGTTCGAAGACTAAAAAATTAACAAAGGGAGTTTTTATGGCAAAATCCACAAAGAAAAGTTCCACTAAGAAAAATGCCAAACGGGTTACCGATGCGGCAAGCAAGTACAGCTCCAAAAACAGCAAAAAGCAAAACATAGAAGTTACTGCGGACGTTGCCGTTGCCGCTGCTAAAAGCGCAAAATCGTCACGCAACAAAAAACAAAAGAAGTTCTACAAGGTGCTGTGCGTTATTGCCGTCATTGCCGTAGTTGCACTCACCGTCTACGGCTACTTCAACGGTTGGTTCGATAATTTAATCAATCCGCCCTACGTTCCTGCCGAAGGTGAATTATCCGTCCACTTTTTGGAACTTGGCAACCAGTACACGGGCGACAGCGTCTACATCAAGGCCGGCGACACGGATATTTTGATCGATGCCGGCAGCCGTCAAGGTAGTGCGGAAACCATCGGCAACTACATCGACCAATATTGCACCGACGGCGTGTTGGAATATGTCATTGCAACGCACGCTCACCAAGACCATATTGCAGGCTTTGTTGGAACAAGCAGCGCAAAAGGCATTTTTGAACGCTACGAATGCAAAAACATAATTGAATTTGCACTGACCGATGCCACAAGCGGCATCTACAAAAAGTACTGTGATGCCCGTGACAAGGAAGTTGCCGCAGGCGCAAATTGCTACACGGCGATGGATTGCATTAACAACGCTAACGGTGCACAAAAGGTATACAACTTGACGGAAGATGGCAGTATCACCATGGAAGTGCTGTATCAAAAGTTCTACGACAACAAGGCCAGCAACGAAAACGACTATTCCGTGTGCGTGCTTATTTCGCAAGGTTCCAACCGCTACTTGTTCACCGGCGACTTGGAAAAGGCCGGCGAAGTGTCGCTAGTGGAAAACAATAACCTACCCGAAGTAGTGCTCTTTAAGGGGGGGCATCACGGAAGTTACACGGCATCCAGCGATGTGCTGTTATCCAAAATAAAGCCGCAATACGTGTGCGTGTGTTGTTGTGCAGGCAGCACGGAATACACAACCAACAAGGATCATACCTTCCCGGCACAAGAATTTGTAGACAGGGTTGCCAAGTACACCGACAACGTTTACGTAACGACGATGGTGGGCGCAACGGACGACGAATTTATGTCCATGAACGGCAACATTGTGTTCAAGTGTGTGGACGGCACAATTTCACTCAACTGTTCCAACAACAACACCAAATTGAAGGATACCGATTGGTTCAAAAACAATCGAACTTGCCCCGATCAGTGGAAAAAAGAGGGGGAATAGTTGCATGAAAATATTGCTACTTAACGGTGTGAACATGAACATGTTGGGACACCGAGATCCTTCTCTCTATGGTACGGAAACGCTTTCGGAGCTGGAACAAAAGGTTGTTTCGCACGCCAAAACTTTGGGGGCGGAGGTGGAATGCAAACAATCCAACCACGAAGGCGAGTTGGTGGACTGGTTGCAACAAACCGATGCCGATGCAGTCATTTTGAATGCAGGTGCCTTCAGCCACTATAGTTACGCTTTGCACGATTGTATCGAGTGTTTGGGCGTGGACGTGATAGAAGTGCACATGACGGACGTGAGCGCACGGGAAAGTTTTCGTCACACCGACGTTCTGAAAGACGTGTGCAAGGGCTATTTCGCAGGTCACGGCGCACAAAGTTATTTGGATGCAGTGGACTTTGTTGTAAAACAAAAATGACGGCTGTGCAACAAGTTACAACACAAAACTGTTTTGAAATTAACGACTTGGATAATATTGTTTTTGTCACTAACATTGCAACCTTTATTGTGCGAACATACTTAATACAGAATAACTAACATTACAAAACAAGCGGCACGGAGATTACCTCTTTGTGCCGCTTTTCTTTGAGGTGATTATACTTTCAAGCGCAACAGGTAAACAACGGCTAAAATATATTTATGGAATAATTTAGTCGCCAAATAAAATAACTAAGCAAAAATTGTAAACCGTTATTATTTTTTTGCTTTGTGCCAAGTGTGTCTGTTTCAACTCAAAGTTTCAGAACGATAGGGTTGCGATAAATGTATTGAAATGTTTGTGTTTTCTATCCCAGTTTCAAACCTAATTATACAACTATATTGTATTATGGAAGCAAATAACAATAAAAAGAATAAGTTGTGCAAGGTATCTTGGTGTCGCTTGTCTTGTTTAATTGTGGCAAACCATGGGAAAAGCACAAGTGCTGTCAATTTGAAGCGACGGAATGCGGCATATTATTCTCGCCTTTCCGATTGGTTCGACCGAAGCCGTTAAACAGTGCAAGAAGAAGTGCACCGTCTTTTGGAATAGCAAGCGGACGTTTTGCAACAAAAAAACGCAGATGGTTAAATCTGCGTCTTTATGTTTTTATAGGTACTATATGCCACTTGAAGTAAACATTTTTCCTTGCGGAAAATGTTTGCAAAACTGTCGTTTTGCCACAAAACTTGCGTTTTGTACTTCTAGTATGTAAAACGGCGTCGTTTCTACTCTTTGCAAGCAAAGTAGAAACTCCTTGTATTATTGATTGTTACGTTTTCTGAACCAACGAACAACAATAACTATCAGCAATGCGCCAACCAATGCAACGCTGGAAATGACGGAGAGCAACAGTCCAACGTCAACGCTAGATTTTGTCGTGGTGTCTTCATCGTCGTCATCTTCTTCGTCTTCCGCCATGGCTGCTTCCACCATTGCGTCCCAATCGGGTTCTGCGGAAATTGCAACGTTTGTGTTGCCTTCTTTCAACGAAGTGATTTCTGCGGTGGTAAGTTCTTCAAATACGCTGTAACCGCTGGAAGTTGTGAAGTTGATTCTGTCGCGGTTTGTTGCGGGGGCGTCTTCGTCGCCTTCTTCGTATTCGGCGGTGTCAATGGTGTAGCTGCCGATTGTCGTCATTGCAACGTAGTCGTAGCAAACTGTGCCTTGTTGTGTGCTTGTTCCGTCGATGCTGCCGTTGAACAGTGCAACGCGAGCCGTAACGGATTCGTCACCGGTGATAACAACCAAATAGTAGCGAGTCCAACCGTTTTGGTCCAAGCTGTTTGCAACCATTCCGAACTTGCCGTCCGTTTCATCTTTGGTCGTTTCGGCTTTGCCTTCAACTTTTGCCAAAACTGCGTCAGTTCTTGTTTCGCCATCACCAACGTTTTTCACAACGTAGATGAACGGAGAAGCGTTACCTTCAGTTTTCACCAAAACCGAGAACGTGTACACTGTGTGTGCGGACAACGTGAGGTCGTTGGACAAGTAGCCAAATGACGTTGCCGTCTTGTTTGTCAGTTGCAAGTAGTTTTGTTCAGAGTCGTCAAACGTGGGTGCGCTGCTGGAGTTTCTAACAACTTTGCCGCTTGCTCCCGTTTCGGATACACCGTCGGGGATGATGTTGCCTTCGCCGTCTTTGTAGATAACGTTGTATCCTGCAAACACGGGTTGCCAATTTGAGGGTTGCTCTGCGTTGCTGGTTGTAACGTTAGAGAACGAACCGTTGGAAACGGATGTGGAAGCGGTGTCGCCAACAAGGCTTATTTTCTTTGCATACGTTCCGCTGGAAGCAGTGTCGTAGTCGGACGAAGAAACTTCTTCCACAAACGGGCTTGTCACGAACAACGTTCCGTTGGGTGCAAAAGCACTTGTGGATGCGTAACCTTTAACGTTGCCCAATGCAAACAAAACGCGAACGGTTGTTTGACGTGCAGAGGTGGGTTTAAGGTAGATGTCGTATTTTGTCCAACCGCAGTTGCTGTCTTCACGGATATCTTGGCTTGTTGCAACGGAAGTGAAGCTGCCGGAAGACAAATCTTCCCATTCGCCGTCAACTTTGCTTTGAACAACGATGTTTGCAGTTGCCAAAACGTTGTTGCCAATTGTGCGGATCCAGAAGCTGATGTGCAAGTGGTCTTTCAATTCTTCGCTAGATTTCACAACGATGTCACTGCCGTTCCATTGATTCAATTGCAATGCAACGGGATCTTTCGTCGTACCGTTGTTGCTGATTTCGTAAATGGTGAAGTTGTCGTTCTTTGTGAACGGAGAATATTTTTCGCCTTCAACGTCTGCTGCAGCAATTTCGGCATATTGTGTTGTGGTGTAGGGAGCGTTAACGACTGTTTTTCCGTAACCGGTAAGTGTTGCGTATTCGCTTGCTTCTGCATTGGAATCGGCACCGATTTGTCCGTATCTTGTGTTTGCGTTATTTTCGCCGTCAACGAACTTGCGGTAGTCGTTTGCGGTGATTGTTTCAAAAACAACGTCGTCAACAAACAAAATACCTTCGGCATTTTCACCTGTGTAGGTGTTACCGATACTGACATTCACAACAACAGATTGAGAACTTGTCTTTCTGTTGAACACGTAGAAGTTAACTTCTTGCCAACCGTCTTTTTGTTCAAGACCAAATTCGTAGGCATATCTGTCTTCTTCCGCTGTGGAAAGTTTGGTGGAAGAATATTTTTGAACGGCTATCGTTGCCTTGCCGCTTGTCAGCAAAGAAGTGTTCACCCAAACGGTGATCTTTGCGGAAGATTGGGAAGGAACGGAGAAACTTGTGGATACGATTGCAGCGTTAGTTGCTTCTTTCGTTGCAAACATAAACACGTTTCTATCCAACTTGGTATCGGAATCCGTGTCGCCTTCACTGGTGTGGATGCCGGGGTTGGAAACAGTGGCGGTTATTCCTCTGTCTTTCAATTGGCTCAAAACGTCGTTCCAAACTTCTTCGTCGGTGTCAACGATACCTGCAACAACTTTGTCTTCATTTTCAATCTTTTCAAAGATGTCTTTTGCGTCTTCGCCTTCACCTTCGGAAGCGTGGGTGTATTTCGTCCAGTTATCTGCCGTTTTGGGATAGGTTGTTTCTCTATCCATGTAGGCAAAGTCGCCGTTCTTGATGTACGCTTGAGACGTACTTGTATCCGGTGTTGTCGTGCTGCCGTCTTCCACTTGCTTTTTCAACATGAGAGGAAGGGACACGGCAAGGACAATCACCATCACGGCGCAGATAACGCTGATGATAATTGTTTTCTTTGTGCTGGGAGCCATTGGGCTCTTTGCTTTCGTTGTTGTCTTGCTCATACTAATAATACCTTTTTTTTTGTTAAGATAGTTCTATATGCTAAACTGCATACTTGTTCTTATTTTAATACAAACTAACAAAAAAATCAATCAAAAAAGACTACAAACTGCAACAAGGACAAAACAAAAATGGAATTGAACGGAAAAAACAAGGCACTGCTGGCAATTATTGGTGGTTTGGCAGGGTTTGTGAACGGTTTTTTGGGTGGCGGAGGCGGCGTGATTGTCGTAACGCTGCTGTTAACCGTGTTGAAACTCAACCAAAAAAACGCACAGGCAACGGCGCTGTTGATCATTTTGCCACTAACGGCGGTCAGTGCCGTGGTTTACGTGGTTGGCGGAGCGGTGCAGTGGCTACCAACACTGTGGGCAACGCTGGGCGTGGTTGCCGGCGGCATTGTGGGCGCATTGTTGCTTTCCAAGTTGAAAGGCAACGCCGCAAAATTGATTTTTGCTTTGGTGCTTGTCGTCGGCGGAATAAAAATGCTGTTTTAGCACGGCGGCACGGCACTCTTTCACAGTGTTGGCAATTCTGTGCCGAAGTAGTCGAACGGGTGACGTGAATTTTTTGAACATATTGCGGGAAGAACAATCTTTGCAAAGCGTTTGCTTGAAAGAAACCTGCCGTTTTGTTTGTTGTAGAATGCTCACAATTTGTGGCTTTGAACCACGCAACAGTCATTGTGTAACAGCGGAAATATCGTAGAAGTAGACGAAGTAAGAGCGTTTTTGAAAAAATTTTGCGTACGCAAGAATAAGTCTCCAAAGCGTTTGCTTGAAAGAAACCTGCCGTTTTGTTTGCAAATTGTGGCGTTGAACAGTGTAACGGCAATTGCTTAATAGTGACAATATCGCAATGAAGTAGACGAAGTGTTGCACGATTTTGTGAAAATTTTGCGGCTAAAGTGTCATTCCAAAGCAGTTTTATCGGGATTGTGGCAGTGGCTGTTGCAAAAACATGTAGCGGAAAACTAGCAATATGACCACTTGTGAAATTGCTGGAATTGCAAGCAAAATATTGCCGTGGCGGCAGTTTGTTTTTTGCACAAAAAACAGTTAGTTGCGAGAGCGTGTAAATGCTGCAAATGTATTTGCTTTCTTGCGCGCACGGTAACGAAGTTCTTGTTATTTTAGCGGCGTTTTCCGTCAATTTGCAATTTTTTGATAAAACGAGGTGTAAATGAACGTTGTTTTGTTGGTGATATTCGGCTTTTTGTCCGGAATAGTTGGTGGCATGGGTATGGGCGGCGGTACCGTTCTTGTGCCGTTGCTTTCGTTTTTGGATATTCCGCAAAAAACCGTGCAAGCAATAAATTTGTTGAGTTTTTTGCCAATGTGCACCGTGGCGCTGATTTTTCATGCCAAAAACAAGCTTGTTTGCACAAAGCACATCGGATGGGTTGTTTTTCCCGCAACAGGGTGTGCCGTTTTGGGCGCATTTTTTGCAGGAAGCACACGCAACAAAATTTTGCGGTTGTGTTTCGGCTGTTTTTTGATAGCGGTTGGGCTGTGGCAGTTGATTGTGGCCATTCGTTTCGCCGTCCGCCAAAGGCGCAAATTGACGGTAAAGTTTTCCTCCGTGCGTTGCTTGAAAGCGGCCCCCAGTTCAGCCCTGAAACCCAACAAAAAGCGCAAGCATTTGAAAAAAGCGTAAATAATCTTATCGGACACCGGTTATGTTTTTTTAGATAGATACAAGAGAGAAAAACTCGTTTGGTATTGCATGGTTTAATTACTTTTTTTGTTCACTCTTTATTGGGGCGATTTATCGCCGCAATCCCTCCGTCACGGCGGAGCCGTGCCACCTCCCTTTACACAAAGGAGGCT
>CAZADD010000039.1:0-11565 GCA_964483825.1 uncultured Oscillospiraceae bacterium | reverse complement strand
CCTTGCGGCAAAATGTTTAAAAAACTGTCGTTTTGCCACAAAACTTGCGTTTTGTGCTTCTAGTATGTAAAACGGCGGCGTTCGCACTCCTTGCAAGCAAAGTGCGAACTTCTTGTGTTATTGGAAAATTGACAATGTTGCCGTTACTAAATTGCAAGTATAAGTTGAGCTGATTGGAAAGTACTTTGAGCCTTATTGGACGTTAAGGCGTTCAACGCAACGTAAATTATTTTGTGTAAGAGCTAAACTTATCACTTTCAACTATAAAAAAGTTCTGCGATTGGTTCGCAGAACTAGAATATTATTTTTGTGATAATTTTGCGAGTATTCGCAAATACTTCAAAACAGTGTCGGGAAACTCGTTAATTATCGTGTTTGCAAAGCAGAAGTATTCCTGCAACTTGGCTTACAAATATCAGCGTGCAAATTTTCATCCCCAAACTGATTGGTGCGCCGTCCTCCAAACTTTTGCTAACAGAAAGTGTCATTGGCAAGCACCAAGCAAGCGCAAGACCAAAACTTGAAATGCCTAGAAGTATCGTACCAAGTATCATAATAACTTTTGCAATTTGCCCAAGTGTATCGTCGCTAGAATTTCTTTTTGTATTTGAAACACTGCAGCCGCAGTGAACGCAAATCACAGCTTCGTCCATTATTTCAGCTCCGCAATGAGTGCAATATTTCATGTCTGTAATCCTCCACAAATATACGAGCTAATTATACTATTGAGTTTGTGCGTTGTCAATGTGTTTTTGTGTTCAATGACGTTTGTGAAAGTAGTTCTGTGTGACGGTTAGGATCGACAATCACCGTTTTGTAAATATTGTACACTGCAAACCCCGGTTTCGCTCCGTTTGGTCTTTTAACGTTTTGGCGAATGGTGTAGTCGATGGGAATTTTACTTCCATTCGCTGCTTGCGAGAAAAATGCACAAATTTCCGCTGCCGTAAGTATTGTTGCGTCGCTGATATCTGATTCGCCCTTTGTAATCAGCACATGAGAAGAATGGATTTTTTGCGCATGTAACCAAACATCATCGGATTTTGCCAATTTGAAGGTGACAAATGTGTTTTGCAAATTATTTTTACCCACAAAAACGTCGTGTCCATCAATAACGTAGTGCAGTGGACACACGGGCGCATCCTTTGATTTTTGCTTGCTGTTTTCCTTTATCAAACCTAGCAAAACAAGTTCTTGACGTATTTGCTGCAAGTCGTCGGATTCCGTACAGTACGATAGGTTTTGTTTGATTGTAAGTAGGTAGGAAAGTAGTGCTTGATTTTCTTCTACTAACTTTGTGTTGTGTTCTACCGACGATTTCAGCTTTCTGTACTTTTTGTAGTAGTTTTGCGCATTTTGTTGTGGCGAGAGCGTTTTATCCAGCGGAATAGAAACTGTCGTTCCGTCGTAAAAATTGACACAGTCGAGTTTTTCGCTTCCTTTGTGAAGTTGCCACAAATTTGACGTGATTAAGTCGCCAAATTGACGAAAACTTTCTCTATCTTCCGCTTCCAGTATGCTTTGACGTTGCGCAGTCAATTTCTTTTCAGTGCGTGAAATAGCGTTCTTGATAACCGTTGATACGGATTTTGCCTTACTGTTGAATCTTTGCACCTTGTCCGTGAGATAGTAGTAGGCGTCGTGTGCCTCATTCAAAGTTTCAAAAAACGTTCGTTCTCCTTTTTGCGAGAGATAGTCGAACGGGAAAACGTCAACGGGCACGCCTTTTCGTGTTACGACACAAGGTTGTTTGTTCTTTAGGTTGTCTTGGTAACGTTTCAATCCTTCCACAACCTTGGCGTTGTTTAACAAGGAATGATCGTTTTCGTCAATTCCGTGTAATATTTCATTGACAGTTGTTTGCGAAACGCCTAAAAGACAATCGGTCAGCGTTTGTCGAAGCGGCAAACTGTTGTTGTTCAAGTAGTCTTGAAGTTTTTCGAATTGGAATGGCGGAATCTTTTTTCTTGGCGGAAAAAATGTGTATTTGGCGCCCGGAATCAAAATTCTTGCGCTGTCAATGTCTTGCGGGAGATGTTTTATGCTATCAATTATCACGTAGTTGTCGTCTGTCAAAATTATATTGGATGTTTTGCCTGTCAATTCGAAAACAAGGTGAAGATCACTTTTGTAGCCCAAATCATCGGTGGCCGAAAGGGAAAAATCCAACACGCGTTCAAAGGGCATTTGGTAGATGGCTGTGACGGTGGCATTCGTTATGTGTTTGCGTAACAGCATGCAAAACGAAGGGGCAACCTTGGGGTTGTCAACAGTGTTTTCGGTCAGGTGAATTCTGTTTACTCCGGCATTTGCCGAGACGATAAGTTTGTAATTCTTTTTGTTGAAGACAAACAAAATAATTTCGTCGCGCTCCGGTTGGTAAATTTTAGTAATCTTGCCTCCTATCAGTGTTTCGGAAAACTCTTGGGCTAATACTGAAAGGCTAAGTGCATCGAAAGCCATGGTATTTTCTCCTTATAATGCTGCATTTGGTAAAAAAGTTGCGCCGTCAAAGGCAATGTAAAGCAAAAGCTAGTATCACAGCGGTAGCTGTTTGTAGATGCGCATAAATATTTATCAAAATTCTTTGTGAATTTAAGCAACGGTACGTGTTTCGTTCAACATAGTGTAATTACTAAGTTTTTGTATTACACTGTTGCTTTTACCAATTGTAACTTTCAAGCAGTTGTGCTTATTGCAATTTGTCGTTTACATTATACAACTTATTTCCTCAAACGTGCAAGGATATTTGTCCTTTTTTGTCCAAAGTGTCGATTTTAGCTGTTAAATTTTGTTTTTCTTGTGTATCTAATCGGTTTTTGAAGAAAACATAATTGACCGTTAACTTTTTGCGGCGTTTGTGAAAAACGTTTGATTATTTCTAATAACTGTGATATAATATCAAATTGTGAAAAGCATAAGATTGCTAAGTCTCGTAAAAAATTTATCGGAGGATAAAAATGAAATACACACAAAAAAGAGTAGAAAACACTTTGACAATCACATTTAAGTGCGATTCTACCGAATGGACGGCTTTTGATAAGAAAGCTTATGAGCAAAACAAGAGCAAGTACAGCGTTCCCGGATTTAGAAAAGGTCACGTTCCCAGAAACGTTATCGAGAACAGATACGGAAAAGTTTTCTTCGAAGATGCACTTTATCTTGCTGCACAAGAATATTACACAGCATTTTTGGATAAAAATAGTAGCGTATATCCCGTTGCTCGTCCTCAAATTGATGAAAAATCCATCAAGATCACGGAAAAAGGCGTAAGCTTTGCTATCGTTGTCACCGTTCGTCCCGAATTCGAATTGGGACAGTACAAGGGCGTTACCGTTGAAAAATCTCAACCTCAAGTTGTGGAAGATAAGGACATCGATAACGAACTTCAAAGACTTCGTGAACGCAACTCTCGTATAATTGAAGTTACCGACCGTGCAGTTGCCGACGGTGACGAAGTAAACTTGGACTACTGCGGAAAAGTTGACGGTGTGGCATTTGAAGGCGGCACAGCCGAAAAACAAACGTTGGTTATCGGCTCTCACACGTTTATCGAAGGTTTTGAAGAACAACTTATTGGTATGAACATCGGCGAAACAAAAGACATTAACGTCACTTTCCCCGAAGAATACCATGCAGAGGAACTCAAGGGTAAACCTGCTACGTTCACTTGCACAATCAACGGTATCACTGTAAAACAATTGCCTGAACTTGACGATGAATTTGCCAAGGATAGCAGCGAATTTTCCACTTTGGACGAAATGAAAGCCAACATTCGCACCGAGTTGCAAGCTAAAAACGACAAGATTGCTCAAAATGCCGACGAAAGCAAGTTGGTTGAAACAATCGTTGACAACACAGCGATCAACGTACCCGTGGAAATGGTTGACGAACAAATCGATGAATATATCGAAGATTTCAAATATCAATTGATGTATCAGGGATTGGATATCAATAAGTATTACGAATATACCAATACCACGGAACAACAACTTCGTGACACCTACCGTGACCGTGCAAACAAAGCCGTTCGCACCCGTTTGGTGTTTGAAGAAATCGTCAAAGCGGAAAAAATTTCAGCAACCGAAGAAGTTATCGATGAAAAAATCAAAGAATATGCCGAACAAGTTGGCAAGACTTTTGAAGAATTCAAAGCTTCTTTGCATGCAAACGAGATTGCTTACTTCGAAAATCAAGCCGTTACCGAAGCGTTGCTTGCATTTTTGAAAAAAGAAAATACAATAGCGTAACTTTTGGTGTCGTCGGATGAATATAATTTATCCGACGCACATTTTTAGGAGGAAAACATGTTGATTCCGATGGTGATTGACCGAACAGATAACGGCGAAAGAAGTTTTGATATTTTTTCCAGATTGTTGGAAGATAGAGTCGTGTTTTTGTCCGGAGAAATAACCGACGACGTTGCAAATTTGGTTGTTGCGCAACTTATTTATCTAGAGTCGAAAGATCCCACAAAAGATATTTCGTTGTATATCAACAGTCCCGGCGGCAGTGTTACGGCCGGTTTGGCAATCTACGACACGATGAAGTACATCAGATGCGACGTTTCTACCATTTGTATCGGCATGGCGGCATCAATGGGTGCATTTTTGCTTTCCAGTGGCACAAAGGGCAAGCGTTTTGCTTTGCCGAATAGCGAAATTATGATTCATCAAGTTTTGGGCGGATCACAAGGGCAAGCCAGCGACGTGGAAATTCACACACGGCAGCTGCTGAAAATGAAGAGAAAGTTGAATCAAATTTTTGCCGAAAACGTCGGAAAAGAAGTATCCGTTGTGGAGAAGGATACCGATAGAGATAACTATCTATCCGCCGAAGAGGCGAAAAGCTACGGCATAGTGGATGATGTTTTTTATTCCAGAAAATAAAATTGTTTCAAAGGAGTGTAAATGCCCTGTAATCATTGTGCTTTTTGTGGGAAAAGCGAATCGGATGTAAAAAAAATGTTGGTTGGTCCGGACGGTGTTTGTATTTGCGACGAGTGCGTAGAAACTTGTTCGGCTCTTTTGAACGAGGAATCGGCCTCAAAAACCAACGTGCACGGCGAAGAGCAAATAACGTTGCTTAAACCGGAAGAAATCAAATGTGCATTGGATGAATACGTTGTTGGCCAAGATGTTGCAAAGAAAACGTTATCCGTGGCGGTGTATAATCACTACAAGAGGGTTTTGTTTGCCAAAAGTGACAAGGGACACGAGGTTGAACTGGAAAAAAGCAACATTTTGATGCTTGGGCCAACCGGATGCGGCAAAACTTTGCTGGCTAAAACCTTGGCCAAGGTTTTGGACGTTCCCTTTGCTGTCGCCGATGCAACGACCCTTACCGAGGCCGGCTATGTCGGTGACGATGTCGAAAACATATTGCTCAAATTGATTCAAGCTGCCGACTACGATGTCAAAAGGGCGGAAATGGGCATTATTTATATCGACGAAATCGACAAAATTGCCAAGAAAACGGAAAACGTTTCCATCACGCGCGACGTATCGGGCGAAGGTGTTCAACAAGCGCTTTTGAAAATAATTGAAAGCACCGTTGCCAACGTACCGCCTCAAGGCGGACGCAAACATCCGCAAGGTGAGAACATTGCCATTGACACAACAAACATTTTGTTTATTTGTGGTGGTGCTTTTGTCGGGTTGGATAAAATCGCCGAAAAACGCCAACAAGGTGCAGGGCTGGGGTTTGGGCAAACGATTAAAAGTACCGAAGAAATTGACCATGCTGAACTAGTTAAAAATTTGCAACCGCAAGATTTTATTAAGTACGGGCTTATTCCTGAATTTGTCGGACGGTTGCCAATTGTGGTGGGACTGTCGCCGTTGGACGAAACTGCCTTGGTCAAAATTTTGACGGAACCCAAAAATTCATTGATTAAGCAGTATAAAAAATTATTTGAAATTGATAACGTCGAGTTGGATTTCGACGACGATGCAATTCGTGCGGTTGCACAAAAATCCATCAGGCTCAAAACCGGTGCACGCGGTCTGCGTTCCGTAATTGAAAATTTAATGTTGGAATGCATGTACGAGGTGCCGTCGATAAGCAACGTCGAAAAAATCAAAGTGTCCGGCAATTGCGTTGACGGAACGGAAAAACCGCAAATCATAAAACACGCGTCTTGACAAAGGTTACGATGCGTTATACAAAAATGGTGCAGGTACAGATGCGTTGGCATTTGTGCCTGTTTTTGTTGCCAGAAAACACTTTTTGTTTTATAATACAAGGAGTTCGCACTTTGCTTGCAAGGAGTGCGAATGAGGCCGGTTTACATACTAGAAGTTAAAAAACTAGAATTTTTGTAGCAAAAGGATGGTTTTGTAAAACTGCCGCTGCCAGGTAAATATCTACATTGCATAGCGGGTAAATCTTGCGCAAAAGTTGGCGTTGGTGTTATAAATGACAGTTGAACAAACGTGCTTCGTCAATTTTATCCAAAAACAAATGCTTGTTTGCACGTGTTTGTTGGCTTTTTACAAAATACAAGCGGTTAGGAATAGCCGCGATAAGACAAACTAGTTTGGGATGCATTCGCACGCATCCAGTGAGGTGTAATATTGAAAACGTATAACAATCTTCCTTTGTTGGGAATGAGGGGCAATTTCTTTTTCCCGAACGTAAAGGCAAAAGTGGAAGTTGCTAGGCAAATTTCACGTAACGCAATTAAGTTTGCGTTGGAAAACGGCGGATTGCTGTTCATGGTAAGTCAAGTGGACCCGTCCGTATCAACTGCAATTGCTCAAAACGACTTTTTTGGCGTCGGTGTTGTCGCCGAAGTTCTTTCGGTTGGCAAAAATACGGAAGAATCGTTGGTTATAACCGTGCGCACACTTGAAGCGGCACGTATTGCAAGATACAACGCTTCCGAAAATATTATTTTTGCCGATGTCGACACGCTGGATTTCACTCGCAAAAACGACACGGAAACCAGAGCATTGTTTTTGAAAACTTGCCAATTAGTTAAAGAAATGCAAGAGATCAACAGCAATTTGAAAAAGCTGACCACCGACGGTTTTTTGCGTGAAGATATGCCGGATTATTTGGCATTCACCAACGTCATCGCCAACGAAGTGGTGGTAAAGCCTGTCGAGCGTCAGCAATTGTTGGAAGACACCGACTTGGATAGCCGCTTGGAAAAAATTTGCGTTTACATTTTGACGGAATTGGATTTTGTCAAAGTGGAAAAACGCATTGCCAACAGAGTGCGCCAACAGGTGCAAGACGGTCAAAAAGAATATTATTTGCGCGAGCAAATAAAGGCCATTTCGGCTGAACTGGGCGAAGACGCAAACGAAAAACAAGAGTATTTGGATAAAATCAAGGCTTGCAAGATGCCTTCCGACGTCGAAAGTAAGGCACAAAAGGAATTGAGTCGTCTTTCCAAAATGTCGTCTACGTCGCCCGATGCGGCCGTTATTCGCAACTACTTGGATTGGTTGTGTGATATGCCGTGGTCCAACGAAACCATGGATAACAAGGATTTGGATTTGGCTCGCAAAATTTTGGACGAAGATCACTACGGTTTGGAAAAAATTAAGGATAGAATTGTCGAATTTTTGGCAGTGATGCAACTAACCGGTAAACTGAACGGCCCTATTTTGTGTTTCGTCGGCCCTCCGGGGGTAGGAAAAACGTCGATAGTTCGCAGTATTGCTCGTGCGCTGGACAGAAAGTATTTGCGTGTTAGTCTTGGCGGCGTGCGTGACGAGGCGGAAATTCGCGGTCATCGCAGAACCTACGTTGGGGCAATTCCCGGAAAAATCATCTACATGATGAAACAAGCCGGTTGCAAAAATCCCGTTTTGTTGCTAGATGAAATCGACAAGATGGGCAAAGATAATCGCGGCGATCCGGCTAGCGCCATGTTGGAAGTGTTGGATCCCGAACAAAACTTCAGTTTCACCGATCACTATTTGGAAGTACCGTTCGATTTGTCCAAAGTGTTGTTTGTTTGCACTGCAAACGCTACGGACGATATCCCCGAGCCGCTTTTGGATAGAATGGAAGTGATTGAGCTGACAGGTTACACCGAGTTGGAGAAAGTTGAAATTGCAAACAAGTTTTTGTTGCGCAAAAACATGGCTTTGCACGGCATTCCCGATGGTAGAATAATTATTTCCAACGAAACTTATGAAAAAATAGTTCATTGTTACACAAGCGAATCGGGCGTGAGAAGTTTAGAAAGAATGATTGCGGCAATTTCTCGCAAAGTGGCACTGGAACTGGTGAAAAACCCCGATGCGGTAGTGGAAGTTACTCCCGAAAATTTGCACGAATTTTTGGGTGTTGAAAAATTCAAGGACGAGTTGCCCATTATTCCCGATACCGTCGGCAGTGCAAGAGGTTTGGCTTGGACGCGTGTTGGCGGAGTTACCTTGAACGTGGACGCAGCATTGCTGCCGGGCAAAGGTGACGTGCAATTGACGGGTAATTTGGGCGACGTAATGAAAGAATCGGCACGCACGGCAATTTCTTTGGTTAAAAGTTTGGCCGACGAATACGGCATCGATAGAACGGTATTCGACAAAACGGATATTCACATTCACGTGCCGGAAGGAGCCATTCCCAAGGACGGACCGTCGGCCGGTGTGACGATGGCAACCGTGGTGCTTTCGGCGTTTTCCAAAGTGCCGGTAAGCGGTAGCGTTGCAATGACCGGAGAAATAACCTTGCGCGGCAAAGTGCTACCCATTGGTGGATTGCGCGAAAAAGCTCTTGCTGCCTACCGTGTGGGAATTCGCAAGGTGATAATTCCCAAAGATAACGAGCAAGATTTGGAAGAAATTCCCGCAGAAGTAAAAGAACAAATTCAGTTTGTACCTGTAGAAAACGTTTCCGAAGTGTTTGCTAATGCGCTGGTGCGCTAGTCTTTGGGAACAAGGAGAATTGTTATGTTTTCTATCAAAAAAGCGGCATACGTGAAAGGTGCTGCCACCTACGGACAGTGCATAGTTTCCGATTTGCCGCAAATAGCCGTTGCGGGAAAATCCAACGTGGGAAAAAGCAGTTTGATAAATTATCTTGTGGGTGACGGTAAACTTGCTCGCACAAGTAAACTGCCCGGCAGAACAAGACTTATCAACTATTTTCTCATCAACGAAGAATCCGAAAATGAATTTCTTTTGGCGGATTTGCCGGGTTACGGTTTTGCAAAGGTATCGGACAAAGAAAAGCTTAAATGGGCGGATTTGTTGGAAAAGTATTTGGCAAAGGAAAAAATGTTGAAGCATGTTTTCTTTTTGGTGGATATTCGTCACGATCCCACAAAGGACGACGTTGTTATGTACAATTATTTGTTCAAAAACAACGTGCCATACACGATAATTGCCACAAAGGCGGATAAAGTTTCCAAAAGTCAGGTAAAAAACCGTTGCCGTGCAATTGCCAACTTTTTGAAAGTTGGCGAAAGCAATATTATTCCTGTTTCAGCATTGAACAAAACGGGAAAAGAACTTGTTTTTGATAGAATTGACAAGGTTTTGGATGCGTTTCACAACACACCGGTCGATGACGAAGAGTAGCGTGCTTTGTGACAGTTTATTGTTTTGGCGGTGATGTCGCTTGCAAAAAAACGTGTTCTTGAATAACGGTTGTCTTGCACTCGACGTTGACGAGAGTTTTTGTGTCGATATTCGATGGTTTTAATAGTTTTTAGTAGCCCGACGAGATGCTCGTCGGGCTGCTTTTTGTAAAATGAAAACCACTTCCGGAAGACGTAGTTCGCTAGTGGTTAGTTGAAACCGTTTCAGTAACGTCGCTCATGTTTTTTTTGGGGGGGCAAATTAAAAGTGCTGCTTGAATCTGTGGTTCAATAGTGGTTCGTTGAATGTTTTTGAGAAAGCAATTGTATTTTGGGACGGATCGACAGGCAAAGGCGTAACGTTTCTAGGAATATTGAATTTTTGTGGTAAAACGAAAAACACCGCCGAAAGACGTAGTTCTCTGGTGGTTACTTGAAAACGTTTCGTGAACGTCACTCATGTTTTTTTTGGGGGGGGGCAAATTAAAAGTGCTGCTTGAATCTGTGGTTCAATAGTGGTTCGTTGAATGTTTTTGAGAAAGCAATTGTATTTTGGGACGGATCGGCAGGCAAAGGCGTAATGTTTCTAGGAATATTGGATTTTTGTGGTAAAACTAAAACCACCGCTTGCAGCGGTGGTTTCAAATAAATGCACCTATATGTCTATTTGCGAATTCTGCTTTTGTGGGATAATTCAAGCAACATGTTGGTTGCAATAAATTTAACCACTTAAGGGAAATTGCCAATGAAAATCGCCAACAAATAGTTTGTTGCTTACAAAATGGAATTGCGTGTGTAATATTGTATTTGTGCCAAAATTTGCAAATGGTGCACTCACGCTTTTTGCAACAAAATGCTTTGGGTAATTTGCACTTAAATGTCCTTTATTCTGCAATGCTAAGATATGGGATGAAGTCGATTTTGATGTTGCTACAAATATTTCCGTCTATATCTAGCGTAGGATAGTATCCGCCACTATATACTCGAGTTTTTGTAGGAGTAAGAATTATTATCGGTGCAAGATAATCACCATATATATAATCAGCATCATCTTCAGAGGTCTCTAATGCTACATCTAAACATTTTTGGTCAAGAGGAAAACTCCTTGCACTCTTTGGAAGTACTGAGCTAATTATTCCCATGTATTTAGCTTTCCCTAAATTTGGATTGCCCAAATAAAAGCCATATATATCTCCGATAAATATTTTGTCATCCCCATTCTTATTCATTTGCCCTTGCAACAACTCATATGTGGTTGTTTTGGTTCCGTTGGATATGGTTATGGTCTTTTCTTCCTCTGTGCCTATTTTTATAGAAAAATTTTTGCATTGAGTATTCATCATTGCCTTAACCTTTGCATCAATAACTCTTTTTAAATCTTCTACATCTGCAATATAATTACCCTTTTTGGCATTAAAAGTGCTTTTTATCTTTGCCTGATCTATCGTTTCCCCATATATTTGGATATTCTCTAAATCCAAGTTATTATTAGCAAATTCAATTTCCAGCAAGCTTTGTGGTGATGGCTCATAATCAAACATATTCATCCTATACCTCGCGTCAAGCACGCCTTGATAGGTGAAGGTCTTTCCCCAAGCGTATTCGTTGGTGTCAAACATATTGTTGACTGCTTCCCAAATAAAGCAGCCGGATGCTAGCAATGCAACGGGAATAAGTGCGCAAACAAGAAAAACAAAGCAAATAATCTTTTTCATAAGTCTCCTCCGTGAAATATTTGTGTTCTATATTGATTATACCCCCCCCCGAGTTTTTGCAATAGATTTTAATCTTTTTTTTGTGATAATTTTCAAATTTTGTGCAAAATTGTGAAAAACGGCGTTGCGCGCGGCCTTCAATTGATATGTTGTGGTAGTGAAATTCCTTTATACGGCCATCTTGCTGCGTTTTGGTTGTTGTGTGAGTGGAAGTGAACTGCCAAATGGTGTGATGAAATTTGTTTGAACAGTTTTGTGTGGCATATTTGTGCGCCGGTTGCAGCTGTGTTATGTTTTGTGTCGCGGTGCAAC
>CAZADD010000038.1:0-11756 GCA_964483825.1 uncultured Oscillospiraceae bacterium | reverse complement strand
AATTCCAAGAACGTTTGGCAAAACTTGCCGGCGGTGTTGCTCAAATTAACGTCGGCGCTGCTACCGAAGTGGAAATGAAGGAACGCAAACTTCGCATAGAAGACGCTTTGAACGCTACCCGTGCCGCTGTTGAAGAAGGCATCGTTGCCGGCGGCGGCGTTGCACTGTTGAACGCTATCCCCGAAGTGGACAAACTTGTGAAAACTTTGAGCGGTGACGAAAAGACCGGCGCACAAATAGTTCGCAAGGCGTTGGAAGCACCCATCAAACAAATTGCGGAAAACGCAGGCGTAAACGGCGGCGTTATCGTGGCACAAGTGTTGGCAAGCAAAAATCCCAACTACGGCTACGACGCTTTGACAGGAACCTACGGCGACATGATTGTGAAAGGAATTTTGGACCCCACAAAAGTTACCCGTTCGGCATTGCAAAATGCGGCAAGCGTTTCAGGAACGTTGTTGACGACGGAAAGCATTGTGTGCGACATTCCCGAACCTCCCGCTCCCGTTGCAGCACCCAACCCCAACGAAATGTACTAAAACTTGACCGTTGCGACAGGCACACTAGCGTCGCCGCAACGACAAAATTCACATTAAAAAATTTAGCGGACACCATTTGCGGCGTCCGCTTTTTTTGCAAGTATTTACTGCCAATGCAACTTTACAAAGCGACAAAAATTTTTGTTAAATATGATTCGAAAAGACATTTTGCCGTGAAAATTCATTGCAAAACAACAAAACTCTTTGTTAAGCAATTTCAGACAAAACTTGGCATTTCCATATCAAAACAACACATTTTTGACACATTATGTTTGACATAGTAGATTACAAAACATAAAAAACCGAAATAAAGAGCAAAATTCAGCAAAATAACACGAAATATTAAAGTTAAATTTCCAAACACCTAGCCCAACGTACAAACACAAAAAAAATCAAGAGGTCTAACTCCTAAGCACCACCAACTATGTTATAACGTGCCGTTAGTAGTTGGTAGATTAACAATAAATTATTTATCAACACAACGGTCACCACTCAATAAGAATAGTATCGCTTTCAAACAAATCAAAGGAAACAATGCACCATACAAATTTTTAAGCCAAAGAAAAGAATTCAAAGCGATACACTACTAGACTAAATATGCCGTCACAACCTACACAATAATATTTGTAAACAAAAAAAACGCCCACAAATTGTGGACGAAAAACATTGTACTAAAATTCAAAATTTATTGTTTTGGGGTTAGACAACCAGTGTTTGGTGTGAGTGAAAAATTTCTACGATAAATGTTGACGTTGAGTAAAAAAGCTCAACACAACGAATTTATCGGGAACAAATTCAAAATAAGACACTGCCGCTAAACATCTTGTTTTATCACAAAATTTTATTGGTCCTGAAAACACGCCAAGCTAGTTTGAATTAGCCATTAGATTGCACAAACTTGCAAAAGAAGCTAACAAAAGCAAAAACCTGCAAGTGACAATAGTACAACTAATAACATTGAGCAAAACACAAAAAGCACCAAGCTAACGACACAATGTCTCTATGGCGATGATAAACAATAAACCGTCGCAGCATGCTAGTTCAAACCAAGGCCTGTAAGTGGCAAAAGGAAGTAGCACACCACGCCAAGCAAAATTCCTGCGGCGTACATTATGCCAACTATACCAAAGTTTTTCCAAGATTTATCTTTGAACAAAATGGCCAGAGCAATGCCGCTGTTGCTCACAAGGCCAGCCAACATGGCGGAAAAACTGACGATACCTTCGGTGTACATTCCTGTGATAACGACGCTGCTTGCACAGTTGGGAATAAGCCCCACCAACGCCGTCAAAAAGCACTGGAAAAAGCCCAATTTCTCGGCAAACTGCGTTATTTGTTCACCGACAAAGTGCAACAGCAATCCAAACACAATATTCACAACCAAAATGTAGCAGAAAATTTTGAGGGTGTGCAACAACGGATGCTTCAAAAAATTCCAAATTTTATGCCATTTACTTTCGTTTTCACACTCTTGGTGCTCGTCGTGTTCGTGCAATTTGTGGTGACAACAGCCCGTTTCCGTCAAAGTGTAGTCGGTGGCAAGCGGACGCTTATCGAAAAGATTAATCAAGTAGCCCAATATAACGGCGTACACCACCTTGACAACCAAAACTATCCAAACCGTGCCCACCGTTTTTTCGTTGGTAAGCAAAATGGGCAACGCTTCGTCGCTTGTGGCAACAAAAAACGCCACCAAAGTACCCAACTTCAGGTACTTTTGCATGTACAAATCCGTTGCCATGACGGAAAAACCGCATTGCGGAACAAGACCAACCCCACCTGCAACAAGCGGAGCGGCCCTACCGTTCAACAATTTTACCGTTTTTGCGCGCGCTTTGCCGTTTTGTTCCAAAAACTCTATGAAAACATAGATTATCAGCAAAAACGGAGCGGCAATGGCACTGTCTTTCAGTGCATCTAACACTACTTCCCACATATTTTTTCCAACTGTCGAAAAAATCGACAACAATTACAATTTCTTAAACACGGCAAAATGCCGTTTTGTTTGTTGCAAATTTGATTAGCAAATAAAGTCGTTCGATTCAACCAAATGTTTGGTTTCGTTTACACCATACTGTTTAAAAAGTACCGCAACGATGTTTTTTTGCCTATTGCTTGAGTAGAGCGATAGTCAAAAAGCAGCTATCCGCGTTTTTTTTATAACAACGGATACTTCGCTGTGACGGGCGAAAAAAAATCCCCACGGATCAAAAGCAACAAATCACCGTTTTGCGAAAAAGCATTGCAAAACTGCAACAACCTTCTTATCCCGAAACACTGTTTCGACCTTTGAACGCATACGCTGCTTGCCCCAAACAACCTTTGCACTCAGTCTAGCACCGCAAGGTTGTTGAAAAATCGCACAATACTGCCCGTTCCGGCCACTTACTACTTATCCTTGCTTACGTTAAGTCCCAAATCCCTGCACAAATCGCCCAAAGATTGTTTTGGAATGATCAGTTCTTGCAACTCGATAACGTGAGCGGCTTTTTCCACCTTTTTCACAGGGTTTGCCGTTTTGTCCGTCGATACGTCTTCTTTAATTTTTGCCAAAACCGTTTCGGCATCCGCACCGACGTCACCGCCGTCGTAAGCGTTGATCACGTCTTCAATTTTTTTCTTGAAAGCGTTAAACTCCGCCACTTCCTCGTCCGAAAGAGATGAAACCAGCGTTTGCGAATATCCGTGCCAAGCGGAATAGAAAATTTTAGCACGCAAAAGCGTCATTTGTGAAAACTTTTCCGCATCGTTTTGAATTTTTTCCGCAAGTTTTTGCGATTCCACAAGAGATTGCGAAATAGCCTCTTCTTCCGATTTGAACTTTTCCACTTGCTTGCGCAAAGTCCAATTTTCATCGGCAAATTCGTCCAAGCGTTGGCGTTGCACGGCAAGTTGCTCGTTGTGTTTCTTTTCCGTTTCTTCCAAAAACTTATCTACTTGTTGGGGATTGTACCCACGAAAAACCTTATCGAATTTCATTTTTTCTCCGAATTGCGCTCTGCGTGAATCAGTTGTTGTTTAAGTTGATACAAATCTTCGGATAAATCCACTTTGTACCGGTGAGGTTGCGTCAAACGCTTGTATTCGTCCCAAAAACCATCTAAACTTGCTTTGCAATCCGCAGCCAAATCGTACACGTTTTTGGGTTGATACACGCATTCGCCGTTAACAAACACGTCCTCGTACAATTCCTTTACGTAGAAATTGGTAACCGTTTTGGTTTTCCAACGTTCCACAGGGTGCGTGATAACAAAATCGTGATCGCTATCGATAACTTCGCCTTGCAATGCAATAACGTCGGCAATGGCCTTGTTCGTGTCCCTTCCAAACAGACGGTACACCGTTTTTTTACCGGGGTTGGTCATCTTCACGGGGTTATCGGAAATTTTCATTTTGGGGTAATCCACGCCGTCAACACGCAAGTTGGCAAGCTTGTAAACGCCGCCCAAACTGGGGTTGCTGTGGCTGGTTATCATCTTTGTGCCCACACCGAAAATATCAATTTGAGCGCCTTGTTGCTTCAACGATTCCAACACGTATTCGTCGATATCGGAACTTGCAAAAATTTTGCAGTCGGCGTGTCCGGCTTCGTCCAACATTTTGCGAGCTTCCTTGGAAAGATAGGCCAAGTCACCGCTATCCAAACGAATACCAACGGGTTTGTACCCTTTGCCCTTCAAATAATCGAAAACTTTTATTGCATTGGGAACACCGCTGTGCAACGTGTCGTAGGTATCGACAAGCAACAAACAGTTTTCCGGATAAGCATCGGCATAGGCCATGAAAGCATCCAATTCCGTGGGGAACGCCATAACCCAAGCATGTGCGTGAGTGCCTTTCGGGGGCATACCGAACATTTTTGCGCACAAAACATTGCTTGTGGAGGAACATCCGCCAATAACGGCCGCCCTTGCGCCGTAAATGGACGCATCGGGGGCTTGTGCACGGCGCAAACCGAATTCCAACACCGATGCAGGGCTAGCAGCATGACAAATTCTGCGAGCCTTGGTTGCAATAAGCGTTTGGAAATTCAAAATGTTCAAAAGTGCCGCCTCGATAAGTTGCGCTTGACAAATGGGGGCGGTGACAATCATCAACGGTTCGTAGGGGAACACCACCGTTCCTTCGGGAATGGCCTTGATGGAACCCGTGAACTTAAAGTTTTTCAGCCATGCCAAAAAATCTTCGTTGAAAGCGCCCGTTGTGCGAAGATAATCTACTTCTTCGTCGCCGAAATGCAAATTTTTGATATAATCTACGGCTTGTTCCAAACCTGCGGCAATGCAAAAATTGCTTTCGTCGTAAGGACGGAAAAACACGTCGAACGTGGCTTCTTGATCGGTTTTGCCGTTCAAAAAGTAGCCGTACATCATTGTCAGTTCGTAGAAATCCGTAAGTAACGTTAAATTTCTCATTTTATTTCACTCCTTGCCCTGTTTTCGGGCAAAAATCAATCAGTTTTCGCCGTCATCCGTTTCGGACGGATCAGCTTTAGCAGCCTTTGCGGCTTTTTTTGCTTTTTTCTTTTCAATTTCGGGGTCCACCCACGGTTTCAAATTTTCCACGCCGTAGTCCAAATACACTTTGGGCGGAAAAACAAACAGCAGAAAACTGTTAAGTTTCACGTTCTTTCTGTTGCCGCATTGACACGTGTAAGTAGCGTCGAACGGCGTTTTTTGCGTTTGGGTAAGTTTTTTGTAGGACGGCACAAGGAACATGTAAATCAATGCGCCCAGACACAAAAGTGCCGCAACCGACAAAACGTATCCGTTTGCAATGCCATCCACAATGCCCCATTTGACACCGGAGAACACCGCCACGCCCAGCAGCAAAATTGCCGCAACAGTGTACACTATCGTTTGTGTGAAATACTTGTCGTAATCCGTTTGCCAACCGCCGGTAGGCAAATTTCTTGTGCCGCAGTTGTCGCAATAAAGTTTTAATCTGTCACACAGCGACCAAATGCCCAGTGCGGAATACACCGAAACAAGCACACTGCAAAAACCTGCAATAAACTTGGATTCTCCGCCCAAAACAAACATTACAATGCCAAACGCCAAAGTTACGACGGATACACCCAACAGCACCCAACGGGACACTGAAAGTTCTTGCCGCTCACTTTTGAACAGTTTTGAATACCATCCGTGCAGTTGTTTTCGGTAGATTTTTGTTAGCAACCAAATGCCGAACACAATTGTGAACACCGATACCAACTGAGAAATTTTGATATCCGTTTCTATCGTGCCAACGTACAAAAACAAACTGTCGCTGCGCATGCCTTCGATTACAAGACGCACAATACCGTAGTAGATGCCGTAAAACGCCGAGCACCAACCAAGTTTGTAGTGTTTGGAACGCATAAGCACGCACACGCAAATCAAAAAGCCAATGAACGTGCAAACACTTTCGTAGAAAAAGGTTGCTTGGTACCAGCCCGAACCGTGGTTACCGTTGGTTATCCAAACAGCCAAACCGTTAAAGCCGTGATCGGGATTGCTGCCCCAAAAGTTGACCATATCTTCGAAATTTTTGGTGATAAGGTTGCCATACGCTTCTTGGTTGGCAAAGTTGCCCCAACGGCCGATACTTTGTGCCAAAAACAACCCCGGCATAACACAATCGACGACGATGCGGAAATCTTGCTTTTTGATTTTGCTGCACACGAACGCTGCAATATATCCCAAAATAACACCGCCGTATATCCCCAAACCGCCACTGCGGAAATTGAAAAAGGTGGACCAATCGGACATTTGACCGCTCCATGGGAAAATGTAGACGTACAGGCGTGCACCCAAAACGCCAACGGGAATGATGGCCAACGCATAAATCGTGATGTCGTAGGGATCGTAGCTGCGTTTCTTGAAGTACAAACCGCCAATCAAAATAGCCAAACACATGCCCGTGACGATTATCAAGGCGTAAAAATAGATGGGCAAGCCGAAAATGCACAGCGCCGGCCGGCCGTACTGCGTGCCGACACCGAAATAGGCGTTGCCCCACTTGAGATTCATTGTTGTTGTAATTTGGGAAAGTAGGTTTATCAAGTCGTTATCCTTCCTACGTTTTTGTTGAAAATATTGTACTCTTTTCGGCCGTTATTGTCAAATATAATAATAAATAAATATGCCACCACCGCAACGGTGCAAAACTGTTTTTGAAAGGGCTTGCAAAGTGTTTGAAATTTGTTGCAAGTTTGATTGTTTTTCTAAAACGCATTGTAACACCGGCGTTAAAAAAGATAAAAAGTCCGCACGAACACAGCAAGAACAACACGCTAAATTTTTGAAACGGTTCACCGCAAAACACTTTGCATAGTCTCCCCCCCTTCCCCCAAAAAAATACGAAAAATAAACAAAATAAGCAAGTTTTGCATTGCGGAACTGTGCACAAGCTAATGCGTCAACCAACAACTTTCAATAACAGGCTACCCAAACGAATGCGCAACTGCGGCAAGCGATACGCATTGAACGCTCACACAGGACACACAAAATTCGCACATCGGCTAACAGCAACGAGATTGCTCACGCTGGAACGGCAACGGAACTGACATAATTAGGCAAACGACAAAATACACCATGACAACACAAAAAACAACACAGTTTGTTCGCACAACGCAACGGCACAAACGGCTTCGAGCAATCAAAACACCGGTAAATTAAAACACGCAGCAGTTGCCGCAACGGGATTGCTCACGCCGGAACGGCAACAATAATAAGCCCCAAATATATGCCGATGTATTAAAATTTCCACCGATTTGCACCACAAAAATTCAAATAATTGCCTGATAATGGCAAACATGCCGTAAAAATATAGACTGTTCTTCAATACCTTTAATGTGTTCCAAACACACTTTTGCGAAAAACTGCCAAAATTTTTCCGCAAAAACGGCACAAAAATTGAAAATTTTACTTTTTTGACGGCAAATTTTGCACAAGAATTGCAAAATTGTATTGTTGAAAGCGGCGTGATATGGTAAAATAGTACAAAATAAGCGTAAAGCGAGTTTCAAAATGAGCAAGAAAAACAAATCGGCCGAAGCGCAAAAAGTTTCACAAAAGGAAAAGCGCAAAAAGAAAATTGTGACATTGGACGAAAAAACGTTGTTGCAACAAAAACTTACGGCCATCGCAAACAAACAAAAATACGACAAAAAGTGGTACAAGTTGGACAATGCCGCCCTTATGTACCCTCTTGTCGCGCGCAAAGAAAGTATTTCCGTGTTTAGGCTTGCGGCGGTGCTGAATCAACCGGTGGACCCCGTGCAACTGCAACACGCCGTAAACGACATCTACTTGCGTTTTCCATCCATTTGCGGAAGTGTGAAAAACGGCTGGTTTTGGCCATACATCGACAAACCGTCCGTTCCAATCGTGGTGAAAGAACAAACCAAAGTGCCCTGCCGCCCCTTTCCGTTGGATACTCGGCGCAGTCAAATAAGGGTGAACTACTTTCAAAACCAAATTGCCGTGGAATTTTTCCATTCCGCCACGGACGGCACCGGCGGACTGATATTTTTGAATTCGCTGCTGCGATGCTACTTCGGACGGCTAGGAATTGAAACGGAACGCAACAACTGTTACGACCACCGTGACACTCCGATGATTTCGGAATTTAGAGACAATTTTGCTAACATCGCCGTTGCGAAAAATCCGCCACCGTTGCCACCGATAGTGAAAAGCAAAAGGCTGAACGGCACAACGATGAAAAACAAAAAATTCGTCACCACTTTTGGTGTGTGTTCGGCGAAACAACTGCACGACGTTGCAAAACAGCACAACTCTTCCGTCAACGACCTTTTAAGTGCCGTGCAACTGCTTGCATTGGATAGGTTGTGCAAGGCAACCAACAACCGTGACGAACGCCCCATTCGAGTGCTTGTGCCCGTAAACTTGCGCAAACGCTACAATGTGGAAACTCTTCGAAACTTTTCTAGCTACATTTTTTACCAATACAACGGACAAACGGATATCGACGAAATTTTGGCGGATATTCGAAAGCAAAAGGCGGAACAGCTAACTGACGACTACTTCCGTGGAATGGTTAGCTACAACTACAACAGCGGAAACAATCCGTTGCTGAAAATTGTTCCGTTGGGCGTGAAAAGGGCTGTTTTGAAAGCCGTTGTAAGCGGACGGGGCGACGGCATTGTGAATTGCTCTACCCTTTCCAACTTGGGCAAAGTTGCAGCACCGAAAGAATTTGCCGATCACGTGCTGCGCTACGAATTTTTGCTTGGAAAGCCCGCAAAAGGCACGAACAACTTCACCGCCATCACCTACAACGACACCTGCGTGCTGACGGTTACTTCCAAGTTTGTGGAAAAGGATTGCGAAAAGCACTTTTTCACCACACTTGCGGAATTAGGCATCGATTTGGCCGTTGAAAGCGATATTTGGGAGGGAGAACAATGAAATACTGCCCAAAATGCAAGGTGAACGTCCATCACCAACAAAAAAACTGTCCGCTTTGCGGAAGTTACTTGGACGAAAAAGACAACAACGAAAAATGCGCCGCCTACACGGAAATGGACGGTTACGTGGCGTATCCCACACTGCACGAAATGAAAAACGCAAGCTTTTTCCGCTTCAAATTCAACAGAATTTTGCTTGTGTTGTTGGCGTTTTGCGTGGTTTTGAACATTTTGGTCACGCCTCAATACCATTGGAGTGCTTATGCGGCAATGGGCGTGATTCTTGTGATATTTTGCGTGATGACACCCATAAACGTGAAACATCGCTTGGCACGGTACGTCAGAACGGACGTTTTTGTGCTTACGCTATTGGCAATTGGCATGGAATTTGCCGTGCTGGACGGCCGGTTTGATTGGTTTGTGGTGGAATACGTGCTGCCTTGGGTTTACACTGCCGCCATCGTCGCCACCGATGTGTTTATTGTGACCATGCACCACCGCAACAAACAACTGTTTTCCACGCTGATTTTTTGCACCGTGTTTGCAGTTGTTCCGCAAATAGTTTTGTGGATTGTGGACGCTTACGGCGTTTACCAACAAAAAACGTTGATAAATTTCGTGGTGTTTTTCGGGGCAATACTGAATTTGATAACAATGTTCTTGATACTGAACAGATCGCTGAAAGAAGAAATGGAACGCAACATGAACGTATAAAAGGAGGTTACCATGAAAAGAAATCCCATCATCCCCATACTGCTGATTGTGACGGCAGTGTTGATTGCAGTGTTTTTTGTGTGGTGTTTGGTTGCAATAAACCAAATTGAAAACGAAGACAACGAAGCAACCGGTGCCATTTTGGGCTGGGTTTTGTTCCTAGCAACGGGAATTCACTTGTCGTGGCCGATTGCTGCGGCAATTATGCTTGTGTTGGGCATTTTGCTGTTGGTTGCAAAAAAAGTTGTCACACAAAAACGCATGTACCTTGCACTTTGGATAATTTGTTTGGCGCTGGTAATCCCGTGCCTGATATCGGCAATGGCAACTATTGCATTGGGCGAATATATCCACCTTATTGCAACTGCACAAGTAATTTTGTGCGTGCTTTACGCAGTAAGCACAGTAACGTGCTTTGTGGCGTGGGCAAAGTTGCGCAAAATTAAACCATCGGAACAGCCAACGGAAAACACGACCGCCAACTGAGCAAAAAAAACGGCGAAATAACACAAATGAGTTTTGCGCATGTGGTAAAACGACTATGGGGACGCAATACAGCGTGACGAATTTATTCGCGACATCCCCTACCGCTTTGAACAAGTGGTAGGACGCATTGTGCATTACAAGCATGCAAAAGTTTGCGGCAACTTGTAAAACCAAAATTGCCGCCGCAACAGTATTTGCGAAATTGCATTTCACGAAACGGCACACAAACTTGATTTTTCCAAGCAACTGCGACTGCGGCGATTTAGAACAGTGCTTGCGAAACAAACTGCTGCGCTGAGTGCAAAATGCAATGTACCGATGCCGTTCACTGTTTTTTTTTGCAACAGCGACAAGGTTCCTAGCAAAACATTGCACACATATTTTTTCGCTTGACTACCAAATAATTTGAAATAGTTGAAGATTGATGCAAAGTTATGACCGGCGCTTGCAAATTTTTTGCAACAAACCAGCACCTGCGAAACTACAAATTACGGTACTTGCGAAACAAGCTGAAATGACAAATAACACATTGTAACATTAAAAACTGCCCTACACGGAGTACTCCGCAAGGGCAGTTTTTTTGTTGGTTGTGAGCCAACGGTTGGCAACAAAAACTTGTTCCGCAAGCGGTTACAAAACAAGCAAACAAGTAAATTTTGCTGAAAGTTGAACAGCCAATACGACCGTCAATAGCCTTGACAGTGGCGTTTGAGTAAGTACAATTTGCGTGCTTAGTTCCCCCACCAACGATTGCCGTGAACAGTCTTGTTTGCAAGAAAAGACCTACCCCACTTAATTGAAGTGGCGAAAAGTTTTATCCTAAAAGCCAAACCATTGCCATGTTTTTATTTAATTTACAAAGACGAACTACTTGGAAAAATTTTGTGTAGGACAGCTAGAAAATGGTCGTTTCCAAAACAAAAACAGCCCAATATGCTACATTATTACAGACATAGTAGTTTGCAAAATGGTATTTTGTGATACAAAACGATGTTTTTCGACAAAATTCGACAATTCTCTCGCGTCACCCCGCCTAACCGAAAGAGTGACAACAAAACAATCAAAATCCAAGGCTCAACAATAATGCATCGTTGATTTGCTGCATCACTTCCGGCGGCAATTCACCAATTTTATCCTTTATGCGGCTTTTGTCGATAGTTCGAATTTGCTCCAAAAGCACGACGGAATCCTTTGGCAACGGCGTGCGCTCATGCGACAGCCCCACGTGCGTTGGCAACTTTGCCTTGAACAATTTCGACGTTGTTGCCGCCGCAATTATAGTTGGACTAAACTTGTTTCCAACGTCGTTTTGCAACACCACTATCGGACGTATTCCGCCCTGCTCACTGCCCACCACGGGATTCAAATCGGCGTAGTAGACGTCTCCTCGTTTGATAGCCATTTTCCCTGCCCCCTGTGAAATATTGAGCAAACACTTTGGTGCAACAGTAAACCCCACAAGCAGAATATGTACCGCACACAAAAAATGTGTTTGCACCAAAATTTTGGGCAACTACCAATCAAAATATACACAGGGATGCCTCTTTTTGCTGTTACATTTTTAACCCTCTCAGTCACCTGCGGTGACAGCTCTCCCGGAGTGAGAG
>CAZADD010000037.1:0-12076 GCA_964483825.1 uncultured Oscillospiraceae bacterium | reverse complement strand
TCAAGTTTTCCAAACCGAAAGTGATGTTTTTGTACACCGTCATGTGCGGCCACAAAGCATAGTTTTGGAACAAAAATCCAATGTCGCGTTTTGCGGGGGAAACGTTGATGCCCGATTCGGAATCGAACACTACTTGATCGCCGATGGTAATTTTTCCAGAAGTGGGTGTTTCTAGCCCTGCTATCATGCGCAAAGTTGTTGTTTTGCCGCAACCGGACGGGCCAAGCAACGTGATAAAATCACGGTCGTTAATTGTCATTGTCAAGTCGTCCACTGCCACAAACGTTTTGTTTGCTCTGGCAGAGTCGGCAAATTTTTTAGTTACGTGTTCAAGTTTAATTTCCGGCATGTTTCTAGCCTCCTATTCCTTTATCCAAAGATGCGCCCGTCAATTTGTTGATAACGAATTGGAACAACAAAATGGTGACGATGATAATCAAGTTGATACCGTTAGATACCGGCGTTGCGCCGTACAATCCGTTGCTGGACCAGTCTTGCAAAACAACCGTAAGCAGTGAGCCTGCCGGTGCCAACAAAACGAACAGCGACATTTCACGCATGCAGCTGATAAACGGCAACAAATATCCGCTCATAAAGCTGGATTTTTGTATCGGGAACAACACTTTTACCATGCGTTTCCCCCAACCGGCGTGTTGCAACAGTGCCGCTTCTTCAATTTCACCGGAAAGCTGCAACATTGCGTTAGTGCCCGTTCTGGATGCAAACGGCATGAATTTGACGCCGCCTACCAAAAGTAACACTGCAAAACTGCCGTTCAATTTGGGTACAAATGCCGTGACGCTCAAATAAATTGCGCCCAAGCTCAATGCAGGGATAAGATACGGGAAAAATGCCAAGTTTCCAACCCATTTTGCCAATCTGCTTCCGCGTTTGTGAGAAACGGCGTAGCCTACCAAGATACCGCAAGTGCCTGCGATCATTGCCACGCACACCGAAAGCACCAAACTGTAGCCGAACGCCTTCCAAATCGTCTTGTTGTGCAAAATACCCACTGCCGATCCGTTGACACGGGCGGACAGTTCGTCCATTGTCGTCCAATAGTACAACGTCCATTTGCCGTTGGGACAAAAACTTTCCAAAGCAAACGAAATAAGCGGAACGATAGAGGTGAACACAACAACAATCAAAACGACAACGGCAACAACCCAACGCCATTTTTTGAGATTAACCAAAGAAACTTGTCCGGATTTGCCCGTTACCGTGGTGAAAGATTTGCGCTTGCCTGTGAACCAGTTGTTCAGGGACAGTATTGCCACCGAGAACATCAACAAAATGATTGCAACAACGTAGCCTTGACCTCTTGTTTTGGGTTCGTTTGCAAGACTGCGCATCATCGTTGAAATGGTTGAGAAATTTCCGTCTCTGTTCAAAAATGCAGGAACAGTGTAACTGCTGATACTGCTGGAGAACACCAACAACACTGTGGAAATAAGTGCAGGTGCCACGATAGGCAACGTTATTCTCCAAAGAATTTTGGCGCGGCTAGCTTTCAGCACCGTTGCCGCTTCTTCCAAGTTAGCATCCATGTTACGCAAAATGCCGCCAATCAAAATGTAGGCAAAGGGTGCGTAGTGAATTCCCAAGCACATTGCCGTGGGCAAAAATCCATATACCATCCATTGCGGAACGCAAATGCCGTGTTCGGCACCGCCCGTCAACAGTTGCAACATTCCCACCGAAGATGCGTCCGTTGTCAAATTGGTGTTTTTGAAAAAGTTTTCCCAAAACATTGCAATGGACCAACTGGGCATGACGTAGGGAATGACGAACAGTGTGGAAATCAACTTTTTGCAAGGAATGTTGGAACGAGTGATGAACCAAGCCGTCACACCGCCGCCAAGCACTGCAATAAAGCATGCCAACAAAGACATTAGTATCGAGTTGCCCAACGGTTTCCAAAATGTGTTGACAGAATAATCGTACTTGGAGTCGAACAAAACGCTATCCCAGTGGTAGCCGGTGAAAGTTCCGATTTTCATTCCCGTTGCGCCGGCTTCGGGGGCGGTACTGATTTTGAACGAGTTGACGACAATAACAAACAACGGAGCAACGACGGTGATCATCAGCACAACAAAGAACACAACCGTTATAACGTTTGCAGGCTTGCTGAAATAGGATTTCAAGTCGTTACCCATTCTGTTCAACTTAAGTTTTTTGTCGTTAGTCATAAAAAACTCCTTATAATTGCATATAGGAGAGGCGTTGTACCTCCCCTATACTACTGCAACTTAAATTAACTTTTTGTTGTTATCTGTTCCAGCAAGCAGATACGAAACGTCTTACGTCCGTGTCGTTCACGCTTGTGTAAGCACCGTCTTCTTGGATAACTTTGGTTACGTCAAGTTGATAGGTTACGTTTGCTTTACTATCTACGTTAGGAGCAACTTTTGCGTTGGGAGAAGAATATCCAACGTCTTTCCAACCGGCCTTGAAACCTTCCGACGTCAAAATGTATCTTGCAAACAAGCAAGCCGTGTAGGGAAGTTTGGAGGTTTTGGGAATGCTCAAATAGGTGTTGTAGGTGAAGCCGTTGAAGCCTTCCACATCACCGTCAACGCCGGAGTACCACAAATCTTCGTGCCAGTTGCTGTCTTCTGCTGCGCCGACATAACCTTTTGTTTTGTTCAAACCAACTACAAACACTGTTCCGGTTGTATCCTTGCCAAGAGTTTCGCTCAAAACTTTGGAGTCGCTGCTGTGGTTGTTTGTCAATGCACCGATAAATTCTTGAATGAAGTAGTAACCGATGTTTTTGCAACCTTCTTGTGCAACGTAGTCTGTTCCGAAATAGCTCTTATATGCAGCGGTCAATTTTGCGCAAGAAGATTCGCTTGTGAGCATGATCAAGAAGGACATGTTGATACCTTCGTTGGTGGGGTCTTGAATGGATGTCCCCTTAACTTTCTTCAAAGAAGCGCCGTCCTTGCCCGTCAATTGCCAAACGTTTTTCAGTTCAACGTCCGTTGCATCCTTTCTGTAAACGAACAATTTGTCTGCATACAAACCAACAAGAGGTTCTGTAGCACTTGCACTGAGTTGAATTTCGTCGTCGTTAGCGGGAACGTAGTTGAGCAAATAGCCTGCATCAACCCAAGTTTGGATGTTGGAAGCAATTTGAATCATGCAGAAATCTGCATAGAAATTGTCGTAAGCAAGCGTGGATTCGATTTCGGAAGCTGCTGCAGCGTCTTTGGAAGAGCTGAATTCTTCATAATCGAACCATGTATACTTTTCTTTGAATTTTGCCAAAACTTTCTTTACGCCGGACGTGGTTGCTTTTGCGGTGAATTTGATGTTTGCTGCTTCAAATTCCGCTTTTGCTGCCTCCTCCAGTTCCGAAAGTGACATTTTTTCTGCTGCTTCGATGGCCAATTCTACTTCCGACTTAGTTCCGCCACAAGCGGCAAGTCCGATAACTGCCGACAATGCCAAAACAGTCACAAGCAAAACAGTGATAAGTTTTTTCATAGTTTTTTCTCCTTTTTTATTTTACCGATACTTTTGATCGGTTAAATTCTTTTGTTAGCGTGCCTTGTTTGCACTGCCCATAACGTTGACGAGCCTGTCGTACACCAAATCGGCAACGGCATTGCGTGCCGGCACAAAAAATTCCTTTGCGTCCCACTTGTCCGGTTTCAGTGCAAACTGACGGCGCAGTTCGCCAAAATAGCAAATGCGCAAATCGCTTGCCACGTTTATTTTGCACACCGCCCTTTGCGACGCTTTTTTCAACATTTCTTCCGGAATGCCGATGGCACTGGGCAACTTGCCGCCGTAGCGATTGAAAACTTCCAGCGTCTGTTGCGGAATGGAAGAGGCTCCGTGCAACACCAACGGAAAATCGGGCAGCTTTTGTGCAATTTCTTGCAAAATATCGAAACGCAAATAGGGTTGTTCACCCTCACGGTACTTGTAGGCACCGTGTGCTGTGCCCACCGACACGGCAAGGCTATCCAGCCCGGTGCGAGCAATAAATTCTTCCACGTCCGACGGACGTGTGAAACTTCCGTACTTGCCGACAACGGCAATATCTTCTTCCTTGCCCGTCACAACGCCCAATTCGCTTTCCACCACGACACCGTGTGCGTGAGCGTAGTCCACAACCTCTTTGGTGAGACGAACGTTTTCCTCAAAAGGAAAGAGGGAAGCGTCTATCATGACGGAAGTGAAACCTTGGTCCACACAACGCTTGCACAATTCCACGCTTTTGCCGTGATCCAAATGCAATGCCACCGGAATGTCGTTATCCCTTGCCGCCGTCTTGCACGCTTGCACGATATAGGGAATGTGGTCCAACATGCGCCCACTCACCGCCAATATTACCGGTGATTGCGCACGCACGGCGCCTTCCACCACGCCTTGCATGATATCCACGCTATCCACGTTGAATGCGCCGATGGAATAGTTTTCACGGTAGGCCCGTGCAAACATTTCTTTTGTTGTTACAAGTGCCATAATTCCCTACCGAACGTCGATTTTTTGCAATTGTTCACACAACTTAACGAAAGACATTTCCAAAAATTCTTCAACAGTTACCTTTCCGTAGTAACGGCTTGTTTCGTTGCAATAACTTTCCAAATTGTAGCGTTGCGCCCCAAAATGTTTCAAGCGGCGGAACACTTCGTCGAAATTCACCGTGCCTTCGCCAATAAGATGGTGCTGATCGGGTGCCGTTCCCACAGCGCCGACGTTATCGTGAATGTGCGTGGTGACAAGCATATCGCCATACTTTTCCAGCGGCTTTTCGTTGGGAGTGTAGGCGTTGTTGTGACCGCTGTCGTAGCAAAAACCGATGTTTTCGTCCCTGCCGAAATGCTGCAAAATACAATCGTTGTAGCGAAGAAAACGAGTATTTTCTATTGCAATGACAACGTTGTGACGCTTGGCGGAATTCAACATTTCCGCAAAATTTTCCAACCCGTATTGGTTGGGTTCGGGAGTTATAAGTTTTTTTGTGAGGTGCAAAACCAAATTTTTTACACCGCATTCGCCACATTCGCGGCAAGCATCTTCAAACTGTTGCAAAAATGCTTTTTGCCGCCCGTCGCCGTACCACAAATAATCGGCATGAGTGGAAGGAAAATGACAAGTGTTAACGGACAAACCGACTTTTTGGGCGAGATCGAACAGCTGAAAACGCGTGCCGTCCGTTTGCTCGTACTCGTCGCCCCACCAAAACATGGTTTCGTCGAACCCGGCATCGGCAATGGCTTGCATTCGCCGTTGCGGAGATATGTCATAAAATCCGCATCTGAAATTTTGTCCTTTTGCTACCTTTTGTGCTGTCATAACTTCGTGTTTATACGGTAAATTCAAACCTTACCAGAATAATAAAGATGATACCCCCCCCCGTGCCATTTTGTCAATACTTTTGACTAATAATGAAAAATATTGCGGACATTTTACTATTGCAAAAACATTCCAAAACGGACGGACGATTTCGCTGCAAAACTGCGAAAAAAAACACTTGCACCGTTTGGGAACGCAAAAAAAAACGATGCGGGGCGGTGTTTTGCAATATCAACGATTTTCGGAGTGCACCGGTGCAACGAACATTCAGTAGTCAAACAAACAATTCGTCACAAAACAACGGAGAAATCATTTTGCAACACGCACTGTTGTTATCCAATGTTTTTCTTCCAAAAATGTTTGCGAAATCAACATTACGTGCGGAATTCCACAAAAAAATTCTGCAGTTTCGCCAACAAAACAAAAAAACACGGAAATCAACTGTTATGCTTCCGTGTTTTAGATAAAAAAAACACCCCTCAAAACGAATAGAGGGGTGTGCGCGTATTAAGTTGTGAAGCGAGCTACTTTCTTGCAATAAGTTGCTTTGCACGGGCAACGATGTCGTCGGCAGTGAGGTTGTAGTCACGCTTGAGGTCGTTCAAACCACCCACTTGGCTGATTCTGTCGCGAATTGCAACGGCATCGCAAGGGGTGGGCAAGTTTGCGGCAAGCGTTTCGCACACTGCGGAATACAAACCGCCGTGAATGCTGTGGTTTTCCACCGTAAGCACTGCGCCCGTCTTCTTGGCGGAGGCAATGATTGCTTCTTCGTCGAAGGGTTTCAATGTGTGCACTGCAAGGAAATCGGCCTTGATGCCTTCTGCGGCAAGTTTTTCCACCGCTTCTTGTGCGTCGTAGAGCAATGCGCCCGATGCAACGATAGTAACGTCGTTGCCGTCGCAAATTTTATCGGCTTTGCCAAGTTGGAATTGGTAGTTTTCGCCATAGAAATTTTGCGTGGACTTGCGCGTCATTCTTACGTAAACGGGGCCGTCGTGGTTGATAATTTGCGGCAACGCTTTGGCAATTTGGACGTAGTCCACCACGTCCACAATGCAAATGTTGGGCAACGCACGCAAAGCGGCAACGTCTTCGAACGTCATGTGTGTTCCGCCGTTGGAAGTTGTTGTGATACCCGGATCCCAACCGATAATTTTGACGTTTTGTTCGGAATAACTGACGGAAACGGCAATTTGGTCGAAAATTCTGCGTGTGGAGAAAGGTGCAAAACTGTGAATAACGGGAATGAATCCGTTGGAAGAAAGCCCCACTGCAATGCAAGCCATGTTAGCTTCGGCAATGCCGCAGTTGAAACATCTTTCGGGGAATTCGGCATACAACGGCTTTGTGCCGCCTGCACCAGCTAAATCGGAATCCAAAACAACGATTTTTTCGTTTTCTTTCATAAGACGGGAAAGTTCCGCCGCATAAGATTTTCTCAATTCCATAATTTTGTTCCCCCTATTTCAATTCTTCCAAAGCAAGACGGTATTGTTCGTCGGTGACGGACGTGCTGTGCACTGCCGCACCCATGCGTTCGTAGAAACTGATGCCTTTGCCTTTGACGGTATCCAAAACGATGCAATGTGCAACGCCTTTTTGTGCCTTTGCCTTGCAAATTGCACTGTCGATTGCATCGACGTCGTGGCCGTCCACTCTGTCCGTTGCAAAACCGAAAGAAGCAAACTTTTGGCAAATGTCTTCCACGTTGCAAACGTCTGCCGTTGCGCCGTCGATTTGGAATTTGTTGGCATCCACAAACACTATCATGTTATCCAACTTGTGGTTGCCGGCAAACATTGCCGCTTCCCAAATTTGACCTTCTTGCAATTCGCCTTCGCCGGTGATGACGTAAACGTAGTGATTGTCGTGTTGCAATCTTTTTGCAAGAGCAATGCCGCATGCGCAAGAGAAACCTTGACCAAGACTACCGGCCGTCATATCCACACCGGGAGTGAGATTCAAGTTTGCGTGACTGGGCAAACGAGTTCCAAGTTTGTTCAACGTGTCCAACCATTCCAAGGGGAAGAACCCTTTGAGTGCCAACGTTGCGTACCAAGCAGGGCCGGCGTGTCCCTTGCTCAAAACCAAACAATCACGGTCCGGACGTTTGGGGTTTTGGGGATCGACGTCCATGTGCTTGGAATACAAAACCGAAAGCACGTCGGCTATCGAAAGACAACCGCCAACGTGGCCGCTGCCCTGACTGTGCAAACATCTGAGTGTTTGCCTTCTTATTTCTTTGCTGAATTGTGACATTTCCATCTTCATTCACCTCTTATTTTGTTTGGGGCACTAGCCCCCAAGTGTTGACACAAACGATTATACAGCGTTTGCAACTTTTTGGCAAGTTGAAACGACAACATATACCACACCAAGTAGATTTTTAACCCGATAGCAAAAATTACCGTTTTTTCAATTCCGCCACATAAAAATGTCTTCCACCTTGCAAACGTCTGCTATTGCGCCGTCGATTTGGAATTTGTTGGCATACACAAACACTATCATGTTATCCAATTTGTGGTTGCCGGCAAACATTGCCGCTTTCCAAATTTGGCCTTCTTGCAATTCGCCACGGATATATTCGCACTATTTTCAACCAAAATGCGAACTTTTTGTTGGATAAAGTTATTTCAAGCTACCAAGCCTGTCGTGGCACGTCATGCAGATTACTTGCGCATCTTGCGAAACTTCTTTAAGCACTTTGGTTGCTCGCAAGAAATTTTCTTCGTCGAAATTGACAAACGCATCATCCACGATGAGCAAGGGGGTGTTTCCGCCGAACAGCAACCTAGAAATTGCCACTCGGAAACATAACAGCGTTATTTCGCGAATACCGCGAGAGTAGAAATTCAAACTTTTGGTAACGTCGCCTTCGCGAAGTTTCAAATTGAATTCGCGGTCCAACACCAATTGGAAATTTTGGCCCGTTACTTGTTGTAACAGCTCGGTGCAACTGTCTTTCAATGCAGGCAAGTAGCTTAACGAAAGATTTTCCTTTGCTTGGCGCAACAGTTCCAACGTTTTATCCGCAACTGCCGCTTTGCGACGAATGATATTCAACTTTTCTTCAATTTCTTGCAACTGTTCGCGAAGTTGAATGGAATCCACTTTGAGATTTTTGCGTTCCTCTTGCAAACGTCCGCTTTGCGATGCCAAATTGATAAGTTGCGACTGCACGTTGGAAAGTTGTTTGTTCAAGTTATCCAAAACCGCCTTTTCTTGCGAATCGTCTTGCTTGCTATCGGCAATGCGACTCAACGCAACCATTTCTCGCTTATCGCATTGATATTCGTTGTACTTTTCCCACAATGCTTTTTGCACTTCCAGGTAGTCGCCGTTGCAAAAAACGTGTTTTTGAGCAAGTTTGTAGTACTCTGTGACAAGTGCATCACGTTCGCCGGACGGTAACGTTGTAAGTTGCGGATGTACGAAAAATGCAAGTGCGAAAAGCGCGATGCCGACAGCTGCCACGCAAGCGCCTGCTATCCATTGGAAAAAGCAAGTTGCAATGCCGGCTAGCAGCAAAATTGTGCCAACAACAAGCAACGGCTTGCTGATTTTGCGCTGTTTTTGCGCCAAAGAGGGCGTGTTTTTGATTTTTTCGGCAAGTTGGTCGCACGTTGCCTTGTCTCCTTCGAAATCTTCGCGCACACGGCTCAATTTGTTGCGCAATTCCGTCAATTTTTCCTGTGCATACCGCTGTTCTTCAGACTGTTGCATTTGTCCCAAACGCTTTTGCGACTGGGAAATTTTTTCGTTACAATCCGAAACCTCTTTTTCCAAGGCAATGCGACGGCTCGCGATGTTCTTCAACTCAACGTCTATTGCCTTTTGGCGTTCTTCCGCCGCCTCGCACTGATATATTTCCCGTTGCAATTGGTTTTTCTGCTTGACGAGCAAATTCAATTCCGAATTGGCACGGCGAGAAGAAGTTAACTCGTTGAAATAATCTTGCAAGTCGTGTTCGACTTTATCGAAGTCTTCGGCATTTTGAACTAGCCCTGCTAAACGAGTATCGAAATTCTCGTTGGAAGAAATTTCCACACTTTCTTGCGGAAGATATGCAGAACGGTCGAAACTTTCCGCAGTCAATTCCAAAAAGTATTCGCCGGGGTTGGAAATAGGTTCGGTTCTTCCCGTTGTTTCGTTGGTAACGGAAAGGGTTTCGGTTTTTGCCGTTCCCCCGAAATAACGCTCGATGCGGTACACTGCACCGTTGTGTTCCACTACCATGCTGCCACCGATTTTTTCCGAAGAATTCCAAGTTGCCCACACTGCGGCATCGGAAATGCTTTCACTGCCACGTTTGCTGCGTGTGTAACTGAACCCGTAGAGCATGGCGCGGATAAAATTGCACAGCGTGGTTTTTCCAAACCCGTTTTGCTGCTTCAAAACGTTTAGTCCGCTTTGAAAATTACAGTCGAAATTTTGCAACTTTCCGAAAGAATGAACGTGAACGGAAATTATTTTCATTGTAGGTCACCTCCGTTCAACACGTGAAGTCCCAAACTCAGCACTTCGTCACGCAATTTTTCGTCCTCGATTTTCTGTGCCAATTTGACAAATTCACCACGCAACGAAACTTCTTTTTGCAACGCATCGTAATCCACCTTGGGTTTTGTTTCATTTTTCAGTCGCAAAGCAAAAAACCTGCCCTTCAACAGCTGCTCGGCCACAGAAATCAAATTGACGTCTTCGCTTAATGTGCCCACAAATTGCAAATTTAGGTAGTTGCGAGCATTGGCCGACGACACTTTTTGTTGGATAAGCTTTTCCAACGCAACGTCGTTTTCCATGTCGGAAACGTCCACCGAAATACATTCCACTTGACGCACGTGTTGCTTGTGGAAGGAAATTTCGTCCTTGTCCGTGTCGATGACGACAAAACCGGTTTCGGCAATTTCGTCGAATCCGCGCGGTTCCAAAACGCCGCTGTAACAGCCCTTGACATGCCCGAATTTAAGTTTGGCAAACGCATGACGGTGCCCCAACGCAACGTAGTTGACGTAGCTTTCGGCAATAGCTTTTTTGTCGATTACGCCGTAGGCCGTGCTGTCCACGTCACCGTGCAACACCAAAATGTTGTACCGGCTCGGGTCGACGGAAAATCTTTGCCAAGCGGAAATATCGTTTTCGTTACATTCTCGCCCGATAATTGTGACGGGGCCGATATCGTATCTTTGCCAATCGTATCCGAAACCGTGCACGTTGGGGCACAAACTGCGCAACGCCTTGTAAGGGGTGGCATCACCGTGATTTCCACGCAAAACGTACCATTGCGCTTTGCTGTCGGAAACAATTTCCGCAACGCTTTTAACGGTGGCTGCGGAAACAAACTCGTCGTCGAACAAGTCGCCTGCCACAATTATTGCTTCTACGTTGGAATTGTTGGCAAATTCCGACATGTCGGAAAGGGCACGCAACAATTCGCTTCTGCGCTTTGCACTGTCCGAAACGCCCACGAGCGGCGAATCCAAGTGCAAATCTGCCGTGTGAATAATTTTCATCTTTTTGCTCCTTTTCACCATTCTACCACAACGTGGCGCATTTTTCAACACTAAAAAAGACTGCAAGCAAAAGTTTTGTTGCCAACTTCTTTTGCAATTTTTGTGCAACGTTCCTCACGGTTTTCCGCAACACGAACGGCATAAAAAACATTTTACTTTTGAGGGAAAATAGTTTACAATAAAAATAACACAAAACTGTTGTGCGGAGCCACAAAAATGAACGAAGAATACGCAAAAAAGGCAAATATGCCGTTATACAAAAACGTGCACGGCACTTCGACAACGGCATTTGCAACCTACAGCTCGAATATTTTTGAAATTTATCCGTTCTACCCGGTGCACTGGCACGAAGATATGGAAATTGTTCGGGTGGCGAGCGGCAAGGCGTGCTTTTGCATAGACGGAACGAAACACGACGTTACCATAGGCGACGTGATCGTGCTGCGCCCCTTTGCAATGCACTCCGTGTTAAACTGCCAAAACGAATTTGCCGTTGATGCAATAGTTTTTAACGTACGCTTGCTTACGGATGCTGACGGACGCTCATTGCAATACTTTGCACCGCTATTGCACGGAAGAAATTCCGCACCCTCCAAAATAACGGCGACGGACGACTGCTATGCAGCCTTCGACAAGTGTCTTTCGGACGTTTTAGGCAACAATCTTAACCGAACGGAAGCATTGACTTGCTTGAACGAACTGTTTTCGCAAATTTATTCCAACCGACTTATAAACAACTCGCCAAACCTTGTGGAAGACAAGCGTTGCTACACCGTGCGCCGTGCGTTAGAATGCATCTACTCGGATTTTTCCGAAGAAATAACTGTGGAAAAACTTGCAAAACGGTGCGGTTACAGCGATTTTTACACAATGAAACTGTTCAAACAATTCACCGGGTATTCGTGCGTGGATTACGCAAACAACTACCGCTTGACAGTTGCCGGCCGCCTACTTAAAGATACCGACAACGGCATTGCGGAAATTGCAAATTCGGTGGGCTTCAACAACGTTTCCTACTTTAACAGACAATTCAAAAAACTTTACGGCAAAACACCGAAACAATTCAGAAAATAACAAGACAAGAACGCGTTTATGCAAACGTGTTCTTTTTTTAGCAAAAAGCCGCCTTGCAAGCTGTTTGCAAGGCGACGAAATATTTGTTGTTTTTCGTTTAAGCGGCGTTTGTCGAACTATTTTCCCAACTCGTCGTGAGCCAATTTCAATGCGTTTTCGACGGTTTTGTCCATATCGTA
>CAZADD010000036.1:0-12233 GCA_964483825.1 uncultured Oscillospiraceae bacterium | reverse complement strand
CCACGATTTTCACCTTGCAATTAGGGAGCAATAACCATTTGGCGGTAATGCGACTGCTCTATAACAAACGCAAAACGCAACTGCCAACCACCGTGCACCATAAAATACGCCGCTACAACAACTTGGCTAAAACACAACTAAACGATAAAACTTTGTGAAATCGTGTGTTTTTGAAACAATATTGTAAAAAACAACCGACCGTTTTTGAACATGACCGCCGACTTTTTACTGCACTTCACAAAAACACAACGGTTTGAAAAAACACAATACAAATTTGAAACAAACATCCTTATTATTATAAATATAGATAGCCACCAAAAGCTTTCATGCAACGGCGCAACATCCTGAAAGCAAAAAGATATTTTCAAACGCTTGAAATATTTTGGGTGAAAACTTTGACTGTGCAAAACAGCCAAACATTTTGTTCCCCAAATGGCTCAGAGCCACCGCTTCCGCATTTTGCCAGCACTTTTTGCGACCTTGCAAAATTCAAACAAGCCAACAATGCCAACAAAGCGAAAGCCCAGCAAAACGCTAGCCAAAATGCGGCAAGTGTGATATACTTTCAAAGTGCTCACATAAGGGAGTAGTTCACTAGAAATAGTTGTTGCGTCTACACAATGGAAATTTCCAGGTGCAATTGTAAAGAACGAGACTTATGCTAATGATAAAACGTTAGCATTGTTCTCGTTTTATTTTTGGGCAACTACGTCACAAAGAGGAAATTTATGATAGAAGTTGTTTTGACAAGTCTGTTTTTGGGAATCGGGCTTGCAATGGATGCTTGCGCAGTATCCATGGCCAACGGACTGAACGAGCCGCACATGAAATTTCGCAAAATTGCGTTGATCGGCTTCATGTTCGGGCTGTTTCAAGGCATAATGCCACTGACGGGCTACTTGGTAGGCGCCGCATTCCTCACAAAAATTGAATGGATAATTCCTTGGGTTGCACTTGTGTTGCTGGGATTTATCGGCGGCAAAATGCTTTTTGACGGCATAAAACACAAAGAAGAAACGGAAGCGGAACCCAAAGCGCTAACATTCAAAGTGCTGTTTGTGCAAACCATTGCCACTTCAATCGATGCGCTGTCCGTTGGATTTTCCATTGCCGACTACACTTTGACGCAAGCGTTGATTTGCGTTTCCATCGTTGCCGTTGTAACGTTCGGGATTTCCGTGGGCGCAGTGTTTTTGGGCAAAAAATTCGGAACCAAACTGGGCAACAAAGCGGAAATTTTGGGCGGCGTAATTTTGATTGCAATAGGCATTGAAATTTTTGTGAGCGGCATGTTTTTCTAGCACTTGAACAAAGCCGCACTAACGGTGCGCACACTACTTATCCACGAAAAAAACAAATAGTCGCAAAACAGCATCACTGTCACTTTTGCTTTTTTAATCCTCAAACAATTTGTTTGGGGATTTATTTTTTACTTAAACTGTTCGGCGGCACGACACGCCCCCACACGAAAGCTTGGCGAAACTCGGATTGATGCGGTTATCCTTGAAATGCGGTTAAGCACTCCGTTTAACACATCAAAACAAGTTGCCGATGAAAATGTAATTGGTGAAAATACATTTTGAACTCTTTGGCCCCCTATAAAAACTACTTTACAAAAGGGAAAAACAACAAGATAAAAGTACTGAAACGCAACGCATATTGGTTGCGTAATTTTGAGAGATTCAGAAAACAAATTCTACTTGTTTGCCAACCAAAACAGTCCTGCAAGATACCTCGCAGGACTGCCGGAAATACAACTATTCAAACTATTTTTCGTTGGCGCACGACTTCTTGCACCCCCCCAACATTGGACGTAGAATCCTTTTTAATATCACTTACTTTTGTGCAATTTTTCCACTAACGCATGCCCAAATTGCGGCACTTCACGTTTTTTTCAGGGCAATGTCCGCACACGGTTAGACTTGTGAATTTTGCGCAAGAGCACAACCAACTACCAATTGTTTTTTGCGTGTTCGCAAAATGCAATAAACGGCGGAATTTCGATTGTTTTGCCGTTGGGTAAAGTGACGAAACCGCGCCACGTCCCAAACACCTGATGGCAACTGTTGTTGACAGTGGGTGCTTTGGTGCGAGTGAAATTATCGAAAATGGGCGTAACGTTAAAGGTGAATTTGTGTTCCTTATCGGTGTAGCGATAGGCATCGCCCACACGGGTTTCTTCCACCTCGCCCAGTTTGTAGGCCTTGTTATCCAAGAAAAACATGTTTTCGGTTGCGTGTGACAGGTCGCCGAAACCCCAACCGATGTTGAAGCCGAAGTGACAGCCGTCCACCGTTGTGGAGCCGTTGCCCCACACCCATTCGTGCTTGCGTGGCCACACTCCGCGGCCCCAATCGATAAGGCCGTTGCCGTTTGCAATTTTCATTTCCAAGTCGTCCACACGGGCGTAGCCGTTGGCAACGAAACAGTTTTCCTTGTAGTTGAGGTAAAATTGATTAGGCTTGTCGAACGGCGTTGCAATAACCATTTTATCCTTGGATGCGGAACAGTTTGTAAGCGTCACGTCAATTTCCGCACGCACTCCGTTCTTATCCGTTGCGGTAAGCGTCAATCTGCGTGACTGTTCGGCAGTTTTCACCTGCATTTTCATGTGCTTGCCAAACCATTTGATTGCATTGGGGCGTTCGGGAGTTTGAGCAAGTTGCTTTTTCAACACCGACGTATTCAAAAATATTTTGTCCACGCCACGCTTTTGCCCCGTTTTCAAATCGATGATATTGACGGAAATTTGACCGAAACGGGTGATGTGTCCCACAGTGAATTGCAACACCTTGTCGCCGCAAATCACCTGATAAAAATCCCATTCTTTCAATGAACCGCGCACCTGCTTTTTGTCGTAGATGAAGTTCATTTGAGTGGAATAACCTCTTGCGCAAAGTTTGCCTTTTTTGAGCAATACAGTTTGCTTGGAAACTAGATCTTGTTGCATAAGTTAACTCCTATCGGAAAACAACGCTATCAAGCGAATGAGCAGTTCCAAAATTTCCAAATACAAATACACCAACGTTGTTATAAGGGAAAACGCAACCAGCCATTCGTATTTTTTATCGGCACCGCATTGCACTATTTCATCCGCAGTTTGGAAATCCCATATCAGCATTATTGCTGCATAGAACACGCAAAACACCGTCGCAATAAGTTGAATCCACCAATTCGTGAAAATTGCCAGCGTGGGATTCACCAAGTAGATGATGAGCGTTGCCAATTCCACCACGAACAAACTTAGAAATGCAACGGACATTGCACGCCAAAATCTGTTTGAAATGCGCACGCTGAGATATTTGTTTAGCACCAATGTCAGCACAAAAACTATCATCGTGCCCAAAACTGCCGCAAATGCGACACCCGGTAACACAGTGTTAACCATGCAAACCACCAAGCCCAACAACACGCCTTGACACACGGAATACACCGAGCCCAAAACGTTGCAGTAGCCGGGGGCAAATATCATGACAATTGAAAGCACCAACATCAGCACGCCGGCGACGCTAGACGAAACAAGCAAAGTGCTTAGCAAACTTTCGCTTTCGATTTTTATTGCATAGTTAAGCAACAGCACCGTTGCAATAACGGCAACGATGGTTATTGCCGCAAACAAAATGGTTTTCTTGGCAATGCCTTTGTGCGTTGCAGGTTGAGTTTCGACGGACATGTTTCCGTTTTGCGTTTGAGACAAAGTTCTGCGTAATGCAGGGTTACTCATTCTCATGTGAACCTCCCTTGCGGCAAACGTTTGCCGCCGTTTGAACATATTGTTTTGTTTTGAATATTATACCACGGCAATTATATTTTTGCAATAGCAGTTTTGCGCTTTAACACTGCATGCCGCAGCTCAATTTGAAAGTTCAAGACCGCAAAAATTGCTTTTTGCAGTCTTTGTACACTATAAATAACAAATAAAACTGAAAGATACATTGAAATGCATCCTCAATTTTGTTTTATTCGCAACCAACTCAACTTTTCGTTTTGCACCTACGACAATTTCACCTGAACACAAATTGGGCGCTCGTGCCACGGACAACGGCAACCGTGCTTATTAAACGGCGAAAGCGGCAATTATCCAAAACGAAAGCACAAAATATCCGTTTGTATTGCAAGTTGCTTGACAAAAATGTCGTTAAAAACTAGAATAATACCATACAAAAAGAGGAGCATAACGCTATGGCACAACTTACTATGGACAAATTGGTTAATCTTGCAAAGGGCAGAGGCTTTGTGTATTCCGGAAGCGAAATATACGGCGGACTTTCCAATTCGTGGGACTACGGCCCGTTGGGCGTAGAATTGAAAAACAACATTAAAAACGCTTGGTACAGAAAATTCGTTAAGGAAAATCCTCTTAACGTGGGTATCGATGCTGCAATAATCATGAACCCCAAAACGTGGGAAGCGACGGGACACCTTGCAGGGTTTTCCGATCCGCTTATCGACTGCAAAGGCTGCAAAACCAGATACCGCGCAGACAATTTGATTGAAGAATACCAAGCAAAGCACAACTTGCCCAACACCGTTGCCGCAATGAGCGACGACGAAATGTCGGCATATATTGTTGAACATCAAATACACTGCCCCGTTTGCGGCAAGTGCGATTTCACACCCATTCGTAAGTTCAATTTGATGTTTAAAACGTTTATCGGTGTCACAGAAAACTCCACCAACACCGTTTTCCTGCGTCCGGAAACGGCACAAGGCATTTTTGTCAATTTCAAAAACGTGTGCCGCACCACAAGAAAGAAAGTGCCTTTCGGCATCGGACAAATAGGCAAAGCATTCCGAAACGAAATCACTCCCGGAAACTTCATTTTCCGTCAAAGAGAATTCGAACAAATGGAACTGGAATTTTTCTGCAAGCCCGGCACCGATTTGGAATGGTTTGAATACTGGAAGAATTTCTGCAAACAATGGCTTTTGGACCTTGGCATGAAAGAGGAAAATTTGCGTTTGCGCGACCATGACCAAGACGAATTGTGCTTCTACAGCAAGGCCACCACCGATTTCGAAGTGAAATTCCCCTTTGGTTGGGGCGAACTGTGGGGCATTGCCGACCGCACCGACTACGACCTTACCCGCCACCAAACGGCTTCCGGACAAACGTTGGACTATCTTGACCCCGTAACGGGCGAAAAATACGTTCCCTACGTTATCGAACCCAGTTTGGGCGTGGACAGAGCGTTTTTAGCATTCCTCTCCAACGCTTACGACGAAGAAGTCGTCGGAGAAAACGACACACGCGTCGTGTTGCACTTGCACCCCGAACTTGCCCCGATGAAAGCTTGCGTGTTGCCACTTTCCAAAAAATTGAGCGAAAAGGCCACCGAAATTTACACCGATTTGTTGAAAGAATTCAGTTGCGACTACGACGAAGCGGGCAGCATTGGCAAACGCTACCGCCGTCAAGACGAAATCGGAACGCCCTTCTGCGTGACGGTAGACTTCGACACCGAAAACGACGGATGCGTTACGGTTCGTGACCGTGATTCCATGCAACAGGAAAGAGTTGCCATTGCCGACTTGAAAGAATACTTGAAAAAGAGAATTTACATTTACTGATAACGAGAAAGCGGGAGCGACAGCAGTTGCTCCCATTTTTTTTGCCGTGTGCGCCGCTGTAACGCAAGAAGTTTTGTTCAGGTGTAAAAAGTGGGCCCAACATCCAATATTGGAGTGCAAAAAGTGTGCGGCAATGCAACGGTTGCGATAGTTGGATTTTTGCCATCCTGAGCAGTTCTTTGCAGTACAGTTATTGTTAACAAAAACTAGATTTTGTTATTTTTACCGCTTGAACGATTTGTTGCCAAAACTTTTTTTTCATACACCGCTTTTGAGGTTTTCGTGATTTTTTAATTTAACGCTTACATTTTTTTATTCCAATCGGCACATGTGCCATAACCGTCGTCAATGCCCATTTGAGGCCGCAAAATTTCACAACGACTTGCAAATAATTCCCAACTGCCGTTGTGCAGTTTGAACTTTTGCCGATGCTTGTTTGCAAGAACACAAATACCCAAAAGATTTTTTGGGTGTTGCGGTGACTTTTTCGTGCAATGCGACATATTGTGTACAAAGGTTATTTTATGTCGGAAAAGTGTCGAAATTTGTCGAAAAACGTGTTCGATCACGCAAAAATGAAAAAATATTTGCCGCGAAAAACTTTCCAAGCCGTGCTAAAAGCCGAAAACGGCGAAAAACTATCTTGGCAAGATACGCAAAACTACGCAAAGGGGTTGTTGAAATGGGCAAAAAGCGTGGGTGCCACATGCTACTCGCACCGCTTTGATCCATTTGGGCACGGCACTTCCGAAAAAATAAACCAATGGCTAACAAACAATTTGCAAGGTGATATTTTTGAAAAATTCGGGGCGGAACAGCTGTCTTTTAGCGAATGTGACGCCTCGGCCTTTTCCAACGGAAAAATGCCCTTTGACGCAAAAGGCGAGATACACTGGTTTGCCGCTGCTCCACCCTACGTGACAAACAAATGTTTGTGCATTCCTTCCGTTTTGAGTTGCGAGGAGGGTGCTTTAGACGAAAAAGTACCGCTATTTCGCAGTTGCAAAGTGTTGAACGACAGTGCCAAAGCGTTGCTGGGCGCATTGGATATGCCTTGCGAACGTGTTTTAGCCGTTGTCGGGGCGGAACAAGAATATTTTTTGTTGGATAAGCACAAATACTTGCAATGCCCCGATTTGGTGACAACGGGCAAATTGCTGATGCCGTGTTCCGACGTGACGGACAAGAACAAACGAAACTACTGCACGCCGCCGAGCAAAAAAGTGGACGCTTTTCAAAGAGAGACCAAACGACGACTGTTGGAATTGGGAATTGTTGCAAAAACTCAGCACGGCGAAGTTGCACCGTGCCAATTCGAGTTGGCACCTTGCTGCGCACCTGCCGTTGTGGCGTTTCAACAAAACAATTTGATAAAGCAAACTCTTGCCGAAGTGGCCGAAGAACTGAATTTGGTTTGCCTTTTTCACGAAAAACCGTTTTCGCATGTGAACGGTAGCGGCATGCACAACAATTGGTCGCTGTGCACCGAAAAGAACGAAAACCTTTTTGAACGGGGAAACACCGCCAAACACAATGCACGCTACACAATTTTGCTTGCTTGCGTTGTGCGTGCAGTGGATTTGCACCAAAGTCTTTTGTTGGCATCCGCCGCTTCCGCCAGCAACGACTGCCGATTGGGACGTTGCGAGGCACCGCCGAAAATTATTTCCGTTGCACTGGGAAGCGCTTTGGACGATTTGATACAAGCGTCCGACGAGAATTTCAAGTTGGCGGATGACCTTTTGGGACCGCAACGCCCTTTTGTGCGAAACAGAACTTCGCCGCTTGCGTTCACGCAAAACAAGTTTGAATTTCGGCTTGTGGGATCATCGGCAACGACGGCGGATTGCAACATTGCCATCAACTGTGCCGTTGCGGAAACGTTTTTTTATCTTGCCGACAAATTGAATAGCTCTTCGGACGTGTGGAAAGATGCCAAATTATTTGTGACCGAAACTTTGCAACAGCACGGTAGAATACTTTTTGACGGCGACAACTACTCGGAAGCGTGGCAAGCTGCGGCAAGTAAACGAAAACTGTTTTTGCCCCCAAGCACGCCCGAACTGTTTGCGTTATCCCCAAAAGACAAACAGTTACTGCAAAATTTGTGCGTGGCAAACAATTTTGAATTGAATGCAAAACAATGCGCCATGCAAACCAACTACTGCAATCAACTGGAAAACCAAGCAACCGTACTTTTGGAACTGTACGAAAAACATTTGGTGCCAACTTTGCACAAACTGCTTATTCGACAAGCTAAAATTGCAACCGTTTGCACCAATGCCGACGTTGCAAAAATAGAAGAAAAACGACAAAAAAAGTTGACTACGTGTGCAAAAAATTTGTACACGTGCAGCAAAAAACTGAAAAACTGTTTGAAAAATGCACCGACGGAAATTTCCGTGCGTGCAAACTTTTTTGCAAAATCGTTGCAGTCGGAAATGGACAGTATGGAAAAACAAATTGCAACTTTTCACGCCATTTGTCCCGCAAAACTGTGGCCGTTTGCATGCGAACGGCTGTTGAGCTTGGACGAAGACGGCAATAGGTGAAAACACAGTTTTCTAACGCAGCCAAAATTAAACAAAAAAACGGAACTCTCTTGCGGACGGTATCCACAAAAGAAAATTCCGTTTTTTTGTTGTTTTGAACTTTTCGGCACAACTGTGCTAAGCAAGTTTTTGAATTTTTTCTACCAGCGGTTGCAAATAGTTTTCCTTGTACTCTTCCACTTTGCCTTCGTCGCACAGACGGGCCAAATTGGGATCTATCGGCAGCTTGCACACCACGTCGATGCCGTTTTCGCGGGCAAAACCTTCAACGTGACTTTCGCCGTAGATTTTGTGAATCTTTCCGCAATCGGAGCAACGGAAGTAGGACATATTCTCCACCAAGCCCAACACGGGAACGTTCATCATTTGAGCCATTTTCACTGCTTTGCCCACAATCATGCCCACCAATTCTTGCGGAGAAGTAACGATAACTATACCGCAAACGGGCAACGATTGAAACACTGTAAGAGGAACGTCACCTGTTCCGGGCGGCATATCCACAAACATATAGTCCACTTCGCCCCAACTTACGTCCGTCCAAAACTGTTCCACTGCGCCGGCAATAACCGGGCCACGCCACACGACGGGATCCGTTTCCTGTTCCAGCAAAAGGTTGATGGACATAACTTTGGTACCAAACGCCGTTTCCACGGGATAGATTGTTTCGCCATCGGCAAAAGCGTTTTCGTGCAATCCGAACGTTTGCGGAATGGAAGGCCCCGTTACGTCGGCATCCAAAATTGCCGTTTGACATTTGCGTTGAAATTCCACGGCAAGCAACGAAGTTACAAGAGATTTGCCCACTCCGCCTTTTCCGCTTACCACGGCAACAACTTTTTTAACTTTGGAATTTTTTGAAAGTTTCAACTGTTGCGTTTCGCGTTCGCCGCAATTAGCCGAACAGTTGGAACAATCGTGAGTGCAATCTGACATTACTCAGTCTCCTTTTTTGTTTTACCTTGAAAGTATACCACAAACCGCAACAAAACTCAACGGATTGTCGCCCCTTGTTTTGTGACCCCGAACAAACAGTTGCCGCTTGCATGTTTTTGCGGCTGCTTACCTACACCGTGCACCGCCAACTTCGCCGCTATCCGCCAACCGCACGGTGCAGTTACTTTACAAACGCACCAAAATGGAATATAATCCGCTTATGGATGAAAACAGAACGAAAGAATTGGCAGAAAGAGCCAAAAACAAAGGCATTTGCACATTCAGCGACTTTTTGAATTTGCAAGAACAAAACTTGGTGCGCACGTGTTGCCCCGACGTGTGTTTTTGGGGCGGAACGGAAATTGCCGAACGCAAAATTGCACGGTTCGGAACAAGCTCCGTTAACGGAGAATTTCCCGTTGCCGTGTTGAAAATTAAAGTTACAGGAGGAAAGTTCGCATCGAAAATTACGCACCGTGACGTTTTGGGTGCACTGATGGGGTTGCAAATTGCGCGGGAAAAAGTAGGCGACTTGTTTATCGGCGACGATTGCTATGCCGTGTTGCACACAACGGTGGCAAATTTTGTGGCGGAAAACCTTTCAAGTGTGGGCAAAAATGCCGTTGAAATTCAGTTCGTCGAAGAAATTCCTGCCGAATACTACCCCCAAAAAGAAGAAAAAGTGATTGCCGTTTCCTCCAACCGATTGGATGCCGTGTTAAGCAAGGTTTTTAACCTTTCACGGGAACAAGCAATACAACTCGTTTCGATGCAAAAGGTTTTTGTGGATGGCACAATGTGCGAAAAATGCGCCAAGCCATTGAAAAACGGCGAGAACGTTTCCGTTAGAGGGTACGGAAAATTTACTTTCGGCGAGCAATGCGGAACGACACGAAAAGGCAAACTTCAGTTTTCCGTTTTTGTGTTTTGCTAAGACCGAAAGTCATTGCGTCCGAGCACAAATTTTCGAAAATTTTTGATTGACCGCAAGCGACAAAACGATTATAATGTTTGCATTATGTTTGAAAAACTTACACTGGAAGAATACAACAAAATACTTTCGGCAAAATCCCCCACTCCCGGCGGCGGAAGCGCATTGGCGGTTGTGGGAACCATTGCTTGTTCTCTTGCCGAAATGTCCGTTAACGTCACTCTGACAAAACTTGCCGAAACGGACGAACAGTACGGCTACTTGCAACGCTGTGCAACGCTGTTTGCTCACGCTCGCAAACGGTTGTCGCAACTTTCCGACGAAGATGCGGAAGCGTTCCGCAACATTATAGAGTGCAACCACCTGCCGCAAGATACCGACGAACAAAAAATTCACCGTGAAAATCAGCGTCAAAAGGCATATCACAAGGCAGCTCTCGTGCCGCTGGAAGTGATGCGTGTGTGCCGTGAAGCGTTAACTGTAGCGGAAAACCGCACCTATCCGTTTTTGTACAAATACGTGGCTTCCGATTGCAAAATAGGCATGGACCTTTTTGCCAATATAATTGAAAATTCCATGGAAAACGTGTACGCAAACACAACGTTGATAAAAGATTCCCGTTTGCGTGCCACGTTGGAAAAACAAGGGGAAGAAATTGTGCAATCGTTGAAGCGTTAACGCCACGTTTGTGCACCGTCATCGCTTGTCCTTTTAACCTCGCTTCCAAAATCACAAAAAAAACATTAGGGTGCGGCAAAAAACAAAACGAAGATTTGTCCCAACTTAAAAAAATTGTTTTTTTCAACCATTTTGAACTAAAAATAGAACTACAACACGCAAAAACGTTGATACTCTTTGGCGCAAACACCAACACCGCACAGTTTACCGTAACCAAAAACAACTGTTTCAACTTGCTTTTTGCATTGAAACACGATATTTGAAAACACACGTAACAGTTACCACTGTAAATAGCAAAAGCGTTCGCAAGCTATGCGAACGCTTTTTTAGTTTGTTTTATTGTTTTTTTCGGTTTTGCAACGTTAATTTCGTCCGTTATGCACGCTCGGCTACAACTTTTTTGCTAGTCGCGATGCAATTCCGCCTTTATGCGGCGAACGCCTGCCGAACTGGACTGTTCCTTGGTGATTGTGAACTTACCTAAATCACCGGTGTTTTCGGCGTGAGGGCCACCGCAAATTTCTTTGCTGAAATCGCCCATTGTGTACACCTTGACAACTTCGCCGTATCTGTCGCCGAACAAGCCTATTGCGCCCGTTTTGCGAGCGTCTTCGATAGGCATTTCTTCGCAAGTTACAGGCAGTTTGCGTTGAATTGCTTCGTTAACCAGCCTTTCCGTTTCCTTAATTTCTTCCGCCGTCATGGGTCTTCCGAAAGAAAAGTCGAAACGCAAACGTTCGGGCGTGATATTGCTGCCCTTTTGCTTTACTTCGTCGCCCAAAACGCGTCTCAAAGCTGCTTGCAACAAGTGCGTTGCAGTGTGCAAGTAGGTTGTTTCTACACCGCCGCCTTCGGCCATGCCGCCCTTGAAACGTTGTTCGCTTCCGGCGTGAGATTTTGCTTGGTGTTCGGCAAACTTTTGTTTGAAACCTTCCACGTCCACCGTGTAGCCGTTTTCAGTAGCCAATTCCACCGTCATTTCCACGGGGAAACCGAATGTATCGTACAGTTTGAAAGCCGTGCCGCCGGGAACGACGTTGCCGGGGATGTGGCTGATAACCTTCATGAATTCTTTTTCGCCTGCAACAAGAGTTTTGCTGAATTTTTCTTCTTCCTTGTTAAGTTCGTCGATGATTTTTTCGCGGTTCGTTGTCAATTCCGTGTACACGTCCTTGTAAACTTCCACATACACCGCTGCAATTTCCGCAATGCTGCCCTTGGGCATTCCCAACGAATTTGCCATACGCACTGCACGGCGAATCAAACGGCGCAAAACATAGCCTTGGTCGACGTTACTGGGAACAACGCCCACGGGATCGCCCAACAAGAACGTTGCCGTGCGAACGTGGTCGGCAATAACACGCATTGCCTTTGTCGTTTTTGCATCCGTTCCGTAAGTTTTGCCGGAAAGTTGTTGAATTTTTGCCAATGCATCGGCAAACAAATCAATGTCGTAGACGGATTTCAAACCGTTCAACACGCAAACCGTACGTTCCAAGCCCATGCCTGTGTCCACGTTCTTTTGTGCAAGAGGCGCATAGGTGCCATCGGCTTGACGGTTGAATTGC
>CAZADD010000035.1:0-12376 GCA_964483825.1 uncultured Oscillospiraceae bacterium | reverse complement strand
TTCTCTCTTATCTTTTCTCTAGCGACGAAGTCGCTTTTGCTCTCCCAGAGTGAGAGCCAAGGGCGACGAGTCGCCAAGCGAAAAGGAATGGTGAAAAGTTAAGGTTACTTTTTGAAAGCTCTCCCTAATTAAAAATATGCAACAAAAAACGCACCCGAAAAACCAAGTTTCAAGGTGCGTTTGTTAAGTTTTGAAAAAAGTTTATTCTTCTTCGTCGTCCAAAGAAATGGATTCTTCAAAATCGAATGTGATTTCGTTTTCGCTCAAAAACTTGTCGAAAGCATCGGTCTTTGTAATTTTGCTTGCGTAGTACAAGTCTTTCAATGCGTCAGCATCTTCTTCAACCATTTCGTCCGATTCTTCCGAGAAGAATTCTTTGAACAATCTGTATTCGGAGGTGCTTGTTTTGAGCCAGTTTTCTTCGAAATTGAAAGTTTCCGCTTTTACGTCTGCCGAGTAGAACACGATGTGAACGCCGTAGGTGGAGATTGCAATTCCGTAGGTTTTTCCGGCAACGCCTTTTGCAGCTTCGTAAGCGTCGTTTGTGGCATCAACGAATTCCTGCACCCAAGGAGTCTCGTAGCTTTCTGGAACTTCACCAACGCGAACAACGTAGTCGTGCAACTTGGAGTGAGATGCGGTATCCGTGTTGAAACGTTTCATCAAATCAACGATGGTTTCTTCAGCTGTTTTGTCGCCATCGGCAACAACGTGTCCGTCAGCCTTGAAATACTTTCCAAGTTCGCCGTTGGGGTTGATTGCAAGTTTGCCGTTTTGCAACACAAACAAGTTTCCAACCTTTTGATAGTTTCCGTCGTCATCCTTGGTGCTGTTAAAGTCGTCCGCAACAATTTGGGAAGCAAACTGGTTGCGAACTTGAATGTAGAGTGAATTCGTTGCAGAACCAAGTTGTTTTTCCAAGTTGGACAAAACCGTCTTTTGTTCCGTGGTGAACGGAATCAAAATGTTTTTAACGAAAACGTAGTTGTAACCGTCGGGTACGTCGTAGATGTGACTGTCGTCATCCAAACCTTCGATGAAATCAACAAAGTTGGAATTGATTTTGAAATCCGTCTTTTGGCTTACTTTAGCGTCTTCAACTTTTGCTTTGAGTTGTGCCAAAGTATCGTTGAGGTTTGCACCATCGATTTTTCCGTAAATTGCATAGTTGTACTTAGCAACGATAACGGAGCTGATGTAGTCTTCCAATTGTCTGTTGATCAATGTTGCCAAATCGTATTCGTAGCTGATTTCAACGTTCTTTTGGTATTGTTTCAACGCTTGTTGTTGATATTCAACGTACTTTTCAACGGTGATAGGGTCGGAACCTTCGATTCTGTCATTGAAATCGTCGATTTTTTCGGTGAGTGCTTCGGGCAACTTGCCGTCCTTGTTGTAAACGTATTCGTCAACAGTCAATTTTGTTGCATCCAAAATGCCTTCGTAGTACTTGGAAATGTATTCGTCCATTTCTTCGTTTACGAAAGTTTGTTTGTAGGTGTATTCGGAATAGCTGTTTGCGCCTTCCAAGTCGTCAAATTCGACGAAATCTCTGGAAGTATCTTCCTCTTCTTCCTCTTCGGCATCGGCCAAGGTGTAGTCGCCTTCGATATAGCTTTCCACCAACGTATCCAAAGTGGAGAACACCAAATACTTGACGTACTTCACGCCATATTGAAGTTCTTCTACATTCAAATATTCTTGGTTGTACAATTTTGTATCGCCAAGCCAAGTGTGTTGAGTGGTTTCAGCGTTTCCGCTTGTTTTGTAAGCGTCGATTTTGATGTACTGAGAGTACAACGAAGACATTGCCATTTCGAAAATACTATCCAACGTTACGTAAGTTCCGATATAGCTTGCATAAGTATTGTAGTAACTGTTGTAAGTGTCAATCAGTTTACCGATTGTGATTTCTTCATTACCGACGGTCAATGCTACTTGCGAACGGTACTTTTCGGTGTTCTTGCCGAAAAGCGAGCAACCGGAAAAGATGCTCAACACCAAAACTGCAACTAACAATAACGTCAGAAATCTGCTTGCTTTTTTCATTTTTTACTCCTGATGCTTTGTGTGTTCCGTCATTACTGCATAGGAACACTTATACTTGAATATTATACATTTATCTTTGGCACTTGGCAAGCAATTTGCCGTCAATTTTGCACACTACTTTTGCAATTTCAGCAAAAACTGCCGCATAGACTGCATAAGTCTTGTCTTTTGCAAAAAGTCGGGTGACGTGAAAACTATGCTGTAGCCGTTTGCCGAAGCCGATGCGCGCGCACCCCATTCCGACAAAGCGTCAAACACTTTTTTGTTCATCATGCTTTCGCGGTTGGCAAAGAAAATTTCTCCACGCCCCGGTTTGATGGTTACTTTGCACACGTTTGCTTGCGCCGCCAACAACTTCAACTTGGCAACGGCAAAAAGGTTTTCCACTTGACGCGGTGCCGAACCGTAGATTTCTTGCATTTGCTTTTGTAAATTTTCCACGGCAGAAACGCTTTCGCACCCGGCCAACTGTTGATAGAAATCCATGCGCTCGGTTTGTGTGACAACGTAGTTTTCCGGTGCATATGCTTCCAAATCTATTTCCAAATCTACGTTAATTTTTTCTTCCGTCTTTTCACCTTTCAATTCCGCAACGGTTTCCTTCAGCAGCCTGGAATACATTTCGTAGCCGACTTTCATCATGTGTCCGTGCTGTTCACGTCCCAAAACGTTGCCTGCGCCACGAATTTCCAAGTCTTTCATGGCAATTTTGAAGCCGCTGCCCAACTCGCTGTATTCCGTTATGGAAGCCAACCGTTTGTAGGCTATTTCGTTCAAAATTTTATCCTGACGGTACAAAAAATACGCATACGCTAGCCTATTACTGCGACCGACACGCCCACGCAACTGGTACAGTTGCGAAAGTCCAAGCTTATCCGAATCGCACACTATAAGGGTGTTAGCGTTGGGAATATCTATGCCGTTTTCGATTATCGTGGTGCAAACCAAAACATTGCCCTTGCCTTGGGCAAAAGCGTAGACAGCATCTTCCAAAGCATTTTCGCCCATTTGACCGTGCGCCACTATTATCTTGGCTTCGGGCAGCATATCCGCCAGTTTGTGTGCAAATGCGTCTATCGTTTGAACACGGTTGTACACGCAGTACACTTGGCCGCCACGAGCCAATTCACGGGAAATAACGTCGCAAACGAGTGCGTCGCTTTCTTCCACGACAAACGTTTCCACCGCCATGCGATCCACCGGCGGCGTGGTGATTGTGGAAATATCCCGTATACCGGAAAGCGCCATGTGTAACGTGCGCGGAATGGGGGTGGCGGATAGCGTCAACACATCAACCGACGTTTTGAGCGACTTTATTTTCTCTTTGTGCTCCACACCGAAACGCTGTTCTTCGTCCAACACAAGCAGCCCCAGTCGGTTGAAATCCACGTCTTTGGAAAGCAAACGGTGCGTGCCTATGATAATATCTACAGTGCCGTCTTTCAGCCGTTTGAGAATACCGTTTTGCGTTTCCGCATTGCGAAAACGGTTCAAGCACTCCACTTTTATATCAAACGGAGCCATGCGCTCGGAAAAGGTTGCAAAGTGCTGTTCCGCCAAAATAGTTGTGGGCACAAGCACCGCAACTTGATAGCCGTTGGAAACGACGTCGAACGCCGCACGCATTGCAATTTCCGTTTTGCCGTACCCCACGTCGCCCACCAAAACACGGTCCATTATCCTATCCGAAGTGAGATCCGCCGTTATTTCCGCTTGGCACTTCAACTGATCTTCCGTCGCCTTGTAGGGGAAATACTGCTGGAATTCCTCTTCCAAGTACTTATCTACGTGGTAACGGAAACCGCGCGCCTTTTCCCGTTCGGCATAAAGCTTCAACAAGTCCACGGACATTTCCTTGATGCCCGATTTGACCTTGGATTTTACTTTGGCAAAATCTTCGCCGCCAATTTTTGAAAGAGTGGGATTTTCGCCGCCGCTGTAACGGGAAAGCATGTTGCTTGCATCCACCGGCACGTACAGCCTGTCGCCGTGCTTGTACATCACGACAATGTAGTCTTTCGTTTCGCCCGACGGTGAGGTTATTTTTTGAATACCTTCACAAAGGCCTATGCCGTGAATATCGTGCACGACGTAGTCGCCACGTTCTACCGAAAGGAACGCTCGCTTGCCGCTTTTGCGCAAGTTTTGTTGAGATAAGCCGCGGCCGATATCTCGGGTTCCCACCACCACAAGCTTGTTGGTGTGAGAAACGAATCCTTTTTCGATACCGACAGACAGCACCAAGCCGTCCGAAGAGGTCCTTCGCAAAGTGGGTTCTTTGGTTACGAAAACGCCGAATTCCGCCAGTTGTGCAGCAACCGGTTCGGCACCGTCCGCCCCCGCAAAAACAACCGTTTCGTAGCCCAAACGCTTCCAATTTTTGATGTCCGATGCCAATGCCTCGATGGATGCGGTATAATTGGGCACGGCACCTGTTTTGAAGTTGAAAATTTGTTGCGGTTGGAAAAATTCCGCCCGATACGGCAGTGTTTGCAATGCAATTTGCGGAAATTCGTTTTGAAAAACCTCCGCCTTGTCCGCCAAAGCATAGACGTGAGTGGGCAAAATTTCCCCTGCAACCACAAGATTACTTACACGCTGTTGATGCTCGGTGTACAAGAAATTGACACGGTTAGTTAGCAACTTCGGTTCATCCCACAACACGACGGTGTCGCAAGGAAGGTAGTCGCAAAAGCGGGAAGATTTGATAAATGGCGTGAGCCAGCAGTTATCGCACAAACCTCCGCCGGCAGATGCCGACAGCTCCGAAACAATTGCCTGCGCCCTGACACGGGCGTTTTCCGATTTTATTTTGTCTACGTATTTTTGAACGTACACCAATTTTTCCGACGGCAGTCCAACGGTATCGTAGACGGGATAAATTTCCACTCTGGCTACTTCTTGCGAAACTTCTTCCACTGTTTTGATACTTTCCACCAAATCGTCGAAAAAGTCGATGCGATAACGTTTGCCAAATGGCATGGAAATTTCCAAAATGTCGCCACGAACGGTGAATTCGCCCTCGGATGAAATGCCATCCACACGGCGGTAGCCGCACCGCACCAGCTTTTTCACCAAACCGGACGTTTCGTAGGCCTTATCCTTGCAAATCGTGAAACAATCTTGCAAAAATTGGTCCTTGACGGGGAAAAATTGCATAAGCGCTTCCACAGTGACGACGGCCGCATTGGCGCCATGACAAAGCGCATAAAGTGCACGGTTGCGTTCGTAAACAAAGTTTTTGGAAGCACGCTTGTAAAGCAAAACGTCATCGCGAGAGGGCACGTACACCGTTTGCGGCAACAATGCCGAAACAGTACGAAACACACGCTGCGCTTCTACATAGTCGGAAGTAACGTAGAGTGCAAAACCTTGCACGTTGGCGGCAATAAAGGGTTTTTCACTTGGTTGCACGCCAAAAGCCGCGATGTGATTACCATCGCGGGCTTCGTCGATTAAATTTTCGTAAGCGAGAGCGTTGTTTACTCTCTGAAAAAAGTAGTACATACGCTTTGGGGGTGGCATGTTGCGTAGTTTGTGCTCGCAACAACCTGTTGCACTAGTTTAGCACAATTCGCCGCCGTTGTAAACGCTAGCAAGCGGATTTTTGAAAATATCACGGCAATGTATGTTTTAATATATAAGGCGAAGGGAATACCCCTTCGCCATTTTTGTATTTTTGTGTAGAGTTTATATATAATTCGACTGTTGTATGCGTCAAAATTCTACATGATTTTGAAAATTTATAAAAAAACCACCTGGGTTGCAGGTGGTTAGTGAGAAGCCTACGCACAAGGTAGCAAAACGTTCTTCTCTGTCAACTCGCATTTGCAGTTGCTTCACTCTACAGTGCTGCGGTGCTACTTAAAAATTATATCATAGGAGTATTTCGATGTCAAATGTAAATTATAGTCTAAAACACAAGGGGTAAAATATCACAGCAATGCCCCAAAGCACGCTGACTTTACAAACGAATTGCGAAAAGATTTATTGTGTCGGTTATTTGCCATACAAAATTTTGATATGAGCGGTGATTTTGTTCTCAAATATATTTTGGGCAATTAGCTGTTGACTTTTTGAGAAATACAGTAAATATGGCAACAATACCGCCTCTCAGCTTGGCCACTGTTCGCACGTGTATCTAGGTAACGCATGTTTTCACAAAATTTGCACACTGCCAATACATTTCGACTTCACGTAACTAGCCATCAAAGCAACGTCAACAACGGTTTGTGACATTGTTGAACGAAACGCATTTACAATTTGACGCTTTTGTGATAATATGTAACCAAACAAGGGCGAAAAGAATTCGTAAAGGAAAAAATATGTTTTTGATTGTAGGGTTAGGCAACCCCGAAAAAAAATATTTGAACACGTGGCACAACGTTGGATTCATGTGTGTGGATAAACTGGCAAAATTGCTGAACGTGTCGTTTGATAAGGCCGAATGTCGCTGTGTGACCGCTCACGCAAGGGTGAACGGCGAAAAAGTGATAATTGCAAAACCACTCACCTACATGAATCTTTCCGGCGAAGCCGTGCAAGAACTTGTGCACAAGTACAAAGTGGAAAAAGGCAACCTAGTCGTCGTCTACGACGACGTGGATATTCCGTTGGGCAAACTGAGAATACGCAAAGAAGGCTCGGCAGGCACCCACAACGGCATGCGCAACATAATAAAAATGATTGGCACCGACAATTTTCCGCGCGTTCGAATTGGCACGGGCAAAGAAACGCCCATGGCGTTAATAGATTTTGTGCTTTCGTCCGTCACCGAAGAAGACAAAACACAGCTTGAACCCATTTTGGACGACGCAGCAAGCGCACTGCACCGCTTTGTTAGCGGCGACACTTTGGACAGCGTGATGCAACTTTACAACAAGAAGTAGCAAGCTTGTTAACACACGCCATCCGCCCGCAACACGAAACAGCGTTGCAAAATTATGAACATTTTCTTCAAATGTTAAACCAATAACACAAAATTCCGCCAAGAACCCCCTTGACGGATTTTTTTAATAAAAACAGCCCCGCAAGACACCTTGCAAGGCTGAGTGAAACAATTTTTATCAAAGCAAATTGCTTTCAGTACCAATATTCGACACGGATCACATCACACTCTACAATGAGCGCACGATGGACACGCTGAATAATTCAAACTTCTATCTGCGACAAACCGACACACAAAAACACCTATACAACAATCGGAAACGACAACAAAGGCTCGCCGCATGTTACCACGGAACCAAATTGGAAAATGCCTGCACGGAATGCTCACGACTTCGTGCTTTTGATCAAAGACTACTCTACTTTTTAAACAACACTCCGCCTATATCAATTGTATATGTTTCAGTATTCAGCTTTCCTTCAACCAACTGACCGTCGATTTCACAGTTAAAGTCTATCGAATTTGTTTCTCCAACAGTGTTTCCCGCAATTTTAACCTGAATATCGCTTGCACTCTTCTGATTCCAACCATATTTAGAAACAGAAACATTGATCAAATCCCCCGTTGCACTTGAATTGGTCGCATTTCTAATCTGGATATATGAATTTTCATGTTTAATACCATCTACATAAAGATAATAGACTCCATTTAAATCAGACGGTGATGTGCATGCTACCAATCCAGATACGCTCAAACAAACAACGATTAACAATGCAATTATAGCCAAACTTTTTTTCATATGTTTCTCCTTATTTATATTTTTCAGTATATTTATATATTTATTGAAAACTTAATTTACGTGATTTATTTTTTTTTCTCAAACATAACCTTTCCCGTAGCCTCGTTTTGCCATAACAATACGTCGTTTCCGTTTTTTATTTCTATCCCGTGATCATACATGTCTACGTAAATGTCGAAATGCACCGGATCTTCATTATCGTGCAAATACGCCGAACACCTCAAAATTTGCCCCACGCTCGATAAATACGACGATGCAACTTTGGCCTGTACAATTTTGTAATTACTCATTTGCTTTTTAACCTTTAATAACTTCACCGAATAAAAAACCGCAAAGGGACCAAACATAAAAAGCAAAATAGACGTAGAGACCACCACCACCACAACGGCACCCTTAATCAATCTAGGATCTGTCCAAAGATAAATTGTTCCCAATACTATACCCAAAAGCCAAACAACAATTATTGCGGTCAACATAATGACATTTTTCTTTAAGTATTGATATTCCTTTATACTTTTCAATTGTTCTATACTCATTGTTTCCCCCTAATAAGTAACATTTAAGTTATCCAAAACAACCCTTCCCTTATTCTTCTCATAATTAACTTGATTTGTGTGAACGTAAAAACGAATTTTTGTAACACGACAATTGAATTCATAGGTGAAATTATCAAGTTCATCCTTGTTATGCGACAATGTATCCAAATCAAAATTAATAGCATCAACCCACTTTCCATTGTCGGCGGCATACTGGAATAATATATATGTGTTGCGAGAACTTATGTTTTCCTCTTCTGACCAGAGACCAATTGAAAAATCAAATCTAAAGATAGCTCGCTCGAAATCCAATTCCAAGTATGCAGTGTCAAAATCTTTTCGTTTAGCCGATAATGTCAAATATTGATTATTAACATACCCACAACGCAACCTGGTTGCAACAAACGAAAATCCATTTTCTAATTCAATTCGGGAAATTTCCTCAGTTCTACTGTATTCCCTAGAATACCCAAAATCGGTTTTTGAAATTTCTTGCGCTGTTTCATCTAGGTCCCCCTCTCGAACAACCATTGGAAAATATGTGCCAGTTGACTTCCAATTATATCCACGTATCCTTAGATAGACAGTCTGACCTTCCAGCAACTTACACATAATGGTAAAATTTCGATTAGTACCATCAGTATCATCATTATAAGCAAAACACCCCTCCGTTCCTTGTCCAGGAACTATGTTTTCAAAAATTTCGGCATATGTATCCATTCCGCCTATAGAATAGAATTTGTACTTTCCGTTTTGAGGGGCCGTAAAATGATACCAATGGTATTGGCCCTCTGCCACATACTTGGCAGACACTGTCGTGTTATCTAGCACTAACTCTTCATCACCACCAGTATTAACATCTTGTAGATATTGATCGCCCTTCCGTAACGCAAGTTCAAAATCATCAGCATTACTTATCGCGTAAGTGTGTCCACGAAAAACTGTTTGACTCGAACAACTATCAATCAAGTCTGCCGTAGTGCTGTATCCATCGTAATTATATTTAGGCGTAAAATCACAATAGTAGTTAGTTTGACCTATGTATGAGTCATACGTACTGGTATTACTGTATGAAGAAGTTACCCTAATTACCTCATTGCTGTTTGGGTTTAGTGAACGCTCGAACGCAACAATCAAATTATGAATATGCGCTAGGTGATAATATTGTGTTGTATCATATGCCTGTGGATAGGCAAACATCAATAACGATGAAACCGATACTGGCAACAATGTATTTGTCACTGAAAGTATGTTTATAAATTTTTGAAGCTTTTCACCAACAGAAATTATACTCAGTATAACTCCCAACCCAGTACTTACTCCGCCTACAATATCGTTCGCTTTTTCAAGTTCAAATTTCAATTCCGCATTTTCATCAACTTGCTCACGCAATCCCTTTTCCAATTCCACTAAAAAAGCATAGATTTCCTCTCGCCACTCGTCATCCCACAAATAAAATGTCGCCTGCTCTATATCGCCGTCAAGATAAATATTAAAAGGATTTTGATGATACTCCAACGGGATGTAATTCTCCGCGTTCAGGTTGTATTGCCTATATCCAACCTCCACTTTTTCAAAGCTTGATAACGGACTAATGCCATACGGATCATAATCTGAAATCCATAATGCAGCTTTTGCCCCTTTATTGTATTTCAAATCAACTATGCTTTGTGCTGTCGCAGTATATTGTATATTACCTGCCAATGTATAATATTGAGTGGCACTGTAATTATTTTCATACGCATAAACTCTCAAATAATATGTACCAGGAGTAATTTCAATAGAGATTTCTTCGTTATTATCATAAAGCCATGCGGATCTCTTCAATAAAACAATATCATCTTTCTTTGCATATCTTACATTTGCAAATTGATATAATTCTAAATCATAATCCAAATTGGTGGGCACATTTAAATTTACACATAAATTAGCGTTACCAAGCACATCAAAACGATAATAATCTTCATCTATATCCTTCTTGATTAGTCCCCATAATGCTTCGTCACGATGAAGTGTTGCATCAACAGAAAACGAATAATCATTGATACTTCCCGACCCCGTCAACACTGTAGCGCTCGCAAAAGAGTCATTGCTCTCGTATTCATCTTCTGTTGCATCAACTGAAAAAGATTGTACACCCTGAATTTCCATATAGGGCTCGTCACTAAGATCCTCGTACCTGGGCTTAACATAAGGTTTATTACTACCGTCAATTTCGATTTCATCGTTCTGCAAATCAACACCATTATAATTAGCCGCTTTTGCAGTCGTGAAACCAACAGAATTTATACAAATTGCAATTATCAATAAGATCAAGACAACATAATTGATTTTCCTCATTTTTACCCTCCCCTTTTTCATCATTGTCAAACATATTATAACACAACAAAAATACTTTTTCAAGGGGGTTGAAATAATATTTTGCGAATTGTCAAGCGTTTTGGGGTAGATTTTTGTGAATTTTTATTTCAAAAAACAGTGAAATTTAGACAATGCTGTGCGTCAAAATAGGCAATCTTTTTATTCGACTTTTTCACAAAGCCCAACATTTAGTATAGAGCCCACACTTTTCTAAAATAATTCTCTTCAACTAATTGACCGAAAGCGTTTTCCAAACCAAGGAAATTTGCGGCAGAACAAGACATAGATCAAAAGCATCCTTCATTGAAAATGTTCACAAACTAGTTACACATTAGAGGCTGCTTCTTGGCTCTATTTTTTACACGCCCCCAACATTTCACATAGCAAAAAAAAAAAACACTCAAACAGCAATGTTTGAGTGTTTTTTTTGTTATTTTATTTTGTTTTACAGAACAACTATCAAAGCCATTTCTGCTGCGTCGCCACGACGAGCTTCTTCCTTGTAGATCGCGGTGTAGCCGCCCTTTTGACCTTTTTCTTCGGCAAGTTTAGCAAATTTGGGTGCATAAACGTTGAAGATTTTTTCAATCAAGGGGTGTTTAACCGTCTTGGTACGAAGTTTGTATTCGATACCTTTTTCTTTGGGAAGGCGAGCTTCTTGCAAATCTGCAAGGTTAGCCATAAGCGTACGTCTAGCTGCAAGTTTCTTTTCGCCGTCGTTCACCACTTTGACGGTGGTAGCGGTTCCGTTGACGATTTTTGTTTTTTCAACTTCCACTACATCCGTGTAGGTGTTGACTGCCAACGTGATATACTTTTCGGCAAGTTTTTGAACTTCCTTAGCACGTGCAAAGGTTGTTTCCAATTTGCCGTTCCACAACAGTTGCGAAACTTGGTTTTTCAACAGCGCCAATCTTTGATCGGTTGCTTTTCCTAATTTTCTTTGTGCTGCCATAGTGCAATTCTCCTATTCATCCTTATTTCTCAAAGAAAGACCGTAACCTTCCAATTTTGCAATCACTTCGTCCAAAGACTTTCTGCCAAGGTTGCGAACTTTCAACATATCGTCTTCACTCTTCTTGGTGAGGTCTTCAACGGTTTGAATGCCTGCGCGTTTCAAGCAGTTGTAGGAACGAACGGACAAATCCATGTCGTCGATGTTCATTTCCAAAACTTTCTTGTGATTGTCGCTTTCGCGCGGAATCAAAATGTCACGGTTGAAATTCTCGGAAAGATCAACGAACATTCTGATGTGGTCCTCGATGATTTTTGCTGCCAAAGAAACAATTTCTCTGCCGGAAAAAGCACCGTTGGTTTCCACTTCCAAAATCAACTTGTCGCGAGTGATATCCTGACCTACACGTGCGCTTTCCACGTTGTAACTTGCCTTTTTAACAGGCCCGAAAATGGAATCGATGACGATGTGGCCGATTGGATAGTTAAGTTTGAGTTCTCTGTTGCGTTCCTTGTTCTTTTCAACGGAGTTGTAGCCGCATCCGCGTGCAACGTACAGATCCATGTTCAAAGTTGCGCCTTCTTCCAAAGTGCAAATGTACAAATCGGGATTGAGCACTTCAACTTCGCTGTCTGTTACGATATCGCCTGCGTGAACTTCACAAGGACCGACTTTGTTGATGCTGATGGTCTTTCTGAATTCGTTGTCTTCGTTATCCGACTTCAGAGCAAGACACTTGATATTCAGGATGATGTCTGTAACGTCTTCTTTGACACCGGGAATCGTAGAAA